>NZ_SDIG01000009.1:0-86235 GCF_004122755.1 Streptomyces sp. TM32 | reverse complement strand
GGGAAGGGGAAAGGCAAGGGGGCGAGGAAGGGGCAGGCGGCCTGAGCGGTCGGCCGTCCGGCTCCCGCCCCGCGGCGCATTGCGCCGGGGGCGAACCGTGCGGCGGCCGCCGCCCCCGCGTTCGTAGAGTCCCGGCATGACATCAGGCAGCGCAGTGGTGATCGGGGCGAGCGGACAGATCGGGCGCGCGGCGGTGCGGGCCCTGGTACGGGACGGCTGGGAGGTGACGGCCGCGTCCCGGCGCGGCGGGCGTGATGACTCCTGGCCGGCGGAGGTCCGTTCGGCGGCGGTCGACAGGGAGGACGACGCGGCGCTGGCCGGGCTGCTCGGCGAGGGCTGTGACGTGCTGCTCGACTGTGTGGCCTACGGTGCTGCGCACGCCCGGCAGTTGACCGGCCTGGCCGACCGGATCGGTTCGGCCGTGGTGATCTCCAGCGGCGCGGTGTACGAGGACGACCGGGGACGCAGCTTCGCCACCATGGGCGAGCCCGACGGCTTCCCGACCTATCCGGTGCCCGTCCCCGAGACCCAGCCGACCGTGCCGCCCGGCGACGCGGACTACGGCACCCGCAAGATCGCCCTGGAGCGGGCGTTGTTGGCGCAGGGCGACCGGCTGCCGGTGACGCTGCTGCGGGCCGGCGCGATTCACGGTCCGTACAGCCCGCTGCCGCGTGAACTGTACTTCGTCAAGCGGGTGCTGGACGGGCGGCGGGTGCGGGTGCTCGCGTACGGCGGCAGCAGCCGTTTCCATCCGGTGCATGTGGACAATCTCGCCGAGCTGGTCCGGCTGGCGGCGCGCCGGCCGGGTTCGCGGGTGCTCAATGCGGGCGATCCGCAGGCGCCGACGGTCGCCGAGATCTCCGCGGCGGTGGACGCGGCGATGGGGGCGCCGCCGAGCGAGCTCGTCGGGCCGGCCGGTGCCCCGCCGTCGACCGGGGTGGGCACGACACCGTGGACGACACCGCACCCCATCGTCTACGACCTGACGGCGGCGGAGCGGGAGTTGGGCTACCGGGCGGTGACGACGTACGAGGAGTCGCTGCCGGAGACGGTGGCCTGGCTGGCGGATCAGATCAAGGGCCGCGACTGGTGGGAGGTGTTCCCGACGATGGCCGACCGCTACCCGGACGAGAAGCTGTTCGGCTATGCGGCCGAGGACCGCTGGCTGGCCGACCGCGGCGGGCAGGGCTGAGGCCGGCGGACCGGCCGGGCACGCCGATATCCGTTGGCGGGGCACGCGGCCGGCGCCTACCTTGCTCGCCACCCGTGTCCGCGAGGCCCCGGAGTTCTACGCCGCGCACCGGGCCGATCCCAGCCCGTTCTACAGCGACCGGGTGATCCTCTCCCCCGGTGTGCCGGTGTTCTGCGACGACCGGGGCACGCTGCTCGACACGCCGTACGAGGCGGGCTTCCTGACGGCGGCCGCGCCGAATGCCGGGGTGATCGCGCGGCGGCAGCCCGCCGACACGGGCCGGGTGGCGGCGGTGCTGGCGGCGCGTGCGGAGCGGGTGCTGGAGGTGGCGGCGGCCGGCAGGCACCGTCAGCTGGTGCTCGGGGCCTGGGGCTGCGGGGTCTTCCGTAATGAACCGGCCGAGGTGGCAGCGGCGTTCGCGGGCGCCCTGCTGTCCGGTGGCCGTTTCGCCGGGTGGTTCGACCGCGTCGTGTTCGCCGTGCTGGACCGCCGCGAGGACTCCCCCACCAGGGCCGCCTTCTCCGAGGTGTTCGCGGGGTGAGCGAGGGGCGGGCGGGACGGCGGAGCCGCCGCGCGCCCGCCCGATGGTCCGCCGCTGTCGGCGAGCGGCCGGGCGCCACCACCCCGCGGATGCGACAGGGGCGGCCGGGAAGATCCCGGCCGCCCCTTTATCTGCCGCGACGGATCAGGGGGCGGACAGAAGGTCGGCAGCGGCCTTGGCGACGGCCTTGGCAGGCGCCTTGCCCGGCTGGGGCGTGGCGTGCGGAGCGCAGGTCACGTCCTTGGGGTCGGTCTTCCCCTCCAGGAAGTACGCGTCGACCCGGTTGTTGATGCAGGGGTTGACCTGACCGGTGACACCGTGCGACCCGGCGTCCCGCTCGGTGATCAGGCGGGAGCCCTTGAAGCGGCGGTGCAGCTCCACGGCGCCGCCGTACGGCGTGGCCGCGTCACGGACGCTCTGCACGATCAGCACGTTCGGCAGGCCCTTGCCCGTCTTGACGTCGACCGCGTGCTGCTGCTTGACCGGCCAGGTGGCGCAGGGCAGGTTCATCCACGCGTTGGACCAGGTCATGAACGGTGCCTTGGCGTTGATGCGGGTGTTGTCGCGGTCCCATGTGCGCCAGTTGGTGGGCCACTTGGCGTCGGTGCACTCGACGGCCGTGTAGACGGCGTTGCCGTTCTCCGAGGAGATGTTGCCCGCGGTGTCCTTGAGGTCCGGACCGGCGTTCTTGACCAGCGGCTTGCTGTCGCCGGAGAGGTAGGCGCTCCAGACCTCGGCCACCGTGGTCCACATGGAGTCGTAGTACGGCGCGTTCTGGAAGAAGCCGGTGAGCTCGGCGGGGCCGACGACGCCGCCGATCGGGTCCTTCTTGGCGGTCGCCCGCAGCTTGTCCCACGCCGCCTGGACCTTCTGGGGGGTGTCCCCGATGTGGTAGGCGGCGTCGTTCTTGGCGACCCACTTCTTCCAGTCGCCCCAGCGGGTCTCGAAAGCGATGTCCTGGTCGAGGTTGGCCTGGTACCAGATCTTCTCGCGGGAGGGATCGACGACGCTGTCGACGAGCATCCGGCGGACATGGCCCGGGAAGAGCGTCCCGTACACGGCGCCCAGGTAGGTGCCGTAGGAGACGCCCAGGTAGTTGAGCTTCTTCTCACCGAGCGCGGCACGGATGACGTCCATGTCGCGGGCGGTGTTCGGCGTCGTCATGTACGGCAGCAGGCCGTGGCTGCGCTCGGCACAGCCCTCGGCGTACTCCTTGGCGAGCTTGCGCTGGGCGCGCTTGTCCGCCTCGCTGTCCGGCACCGGGTCGGCCTTGGGCGCCTTGACGTACTCCTGCGGGTCCATGCAGGAGATCGGCGCGGAGTGCCCCACGCCCCGGGGGTCGAAGCCCACGAAGTCGTACGCCTTGGCGGTCTTGGCCCAGAGCGGGTTCTTGGTGGTGATGCGGGTCGGGAACCTCATGCCCGAACCGCCGGGACCGCCGGGGTTGTACAGGAGGGAGCCCTGGCGCTCCTTCTTGCTGCCGGTGCTGACGGCCCGGTCGACGGCGATCTTGATGGTGCGGCCGTTGGGCTTGGCGTAGTCGACGGGGACCACGACATAGCCGCACTGGATGGGTGACTTGAAGCCCCAGTCGGCGGGGCAGTCCTGCCAGTGGATGCCCTTCTTGGCGGCGCGCGCGGCGGCGGTCTGTACGCCGCGCGCCTCGGCCGAGCCGCTCTGGTGCCGCTCACCCGCGGTGGCGGGCGTGGCAGTTATCGCTCCGGCGAGGAGCGCTCCGGTCACCAGGGTGCCGGCGGCGCCGAGCGCTGCTGATTTTCTCACGTGGTCAATTCCCCCTGCATGGTGCGCCGCTGTTGACGGCGTTGATCACAGGCTTACAGAGGGATCCTGACGGGTGCCGTGCCCGCTTGAACAGGTTCGCACCGCAATTCTTTACCAAGCTGTAGGTATCCGGCCGCTCCGGCTCCGGTTCGCCGGGGGGCCACACGGGATGACCGCTCGGCTGCGGACGGCTCCCCCGCCGGGCTCCCACCGCCCCGGTAGCGGACCCCCTGCACCAAGATCTACCGAAGAGTGGCCGGTACCTCGCTGTCGAACGGCTGGGAGATCGCGGGGGTACCCCACCATTCCGGCCAGGTTCGTCGGCAAAGGACGCCCGCCCTACGCCGTTCCCGCTATACCACCGGAGCCGTCAACTTGGGGGGAATACCGCACAATTGGCCGAGCGAGAGAAAGGCAAGGACCAGGGTCGGTACCCACGACGGGGCCTCAACACCCTTACCCACCCGGCCGGTTGATGGCCGGCGCATTGGCCGTCGAAGGGGGCGTGCAGGGGCGAGAATACGTCAATTGCCGTAGACCTGCCCGTGAGGCATGTGCCAGACGCACCCCTTCAGTAACCTTCCGTGAAGGCTCTCCCACTCACCGCCACGGGAGGGCTTCGGCGTTTTCGCGCCAGATGACCGAATCGTCCCGAAGGAGATCCGAAGTGCCGGGTATCGATCAGGTGTTGTTCCGAGCCATGGGGATCCCGGGCGTGCTCGGCGCCGGACTGATCGACTGGACCAGCGGTCTGACACTGGGCACAGCGGGGCAGGCGCCGCACGGCGACCACGACGCGGCCGCCGCCGACACCGCCGATGTGGTGCAGGCCGTCACGCGCAACGCCACCTTCGACACCGAGGGCACCGGCGGTCCGGCTCTGGAGGACCTCATCATCACGGCCGCGGGCAGCTACCACCTCATCCGCTTCGTGCACACGGTCTTCGACAGTCAGACCTACCTCTACCTCTGGCTGGACCGCTCCCAGGCCAATCTCGCCGTCGCCCGGCTCCGGCTGCGCGATCTGGCGGCGGAGCTGGTCGCGTCCTGACGGCGCGCTCCGCCACCTCGTACGAACGGTAAAGGGAACCACCATGGGCCTGCCCATATCTCCTCCCCCGCCCGCTCCGGCCGGGCTGCTCGACCGGTTCGCCGCCGAACGCGTCACCGGCGCCCTCTCCGGTCCGCACGGCTGCTTCTACTTCCTCGACGGTGCGGTGTACTGCATAGAGAGCACCGCTGCTCCCGGGCTCGGCAGCCGACTCACCGCGGCCGGCAAGGTCCCGCCGCAGGGCTGGGAGTACGCCGCCGAAGCGGCCGGGGACCGGCGGACCGGCGGCCGATTCCTGGTCGAAGAGGGCTGGTTGACGCAGGGCGAACTGGAGATCTGCCATCTCGCCGCCCTGCTCGACGCGGCGTTCTTCGCCCTGCCGCTGCTGCCCGGGGCGACCTCCTTCACCCCCGGAACCGCGCACTGGCTGGGCGTCATCCGCCCCGTCAGCACCACCGCCCTCCTGCAGGCGACGGCCCGCCGCCGGGCGCTGCTCGACCGGCTCCAGCCCTGGGCCGCGGCCGACACCTCGCCCGTCATCCCCGTCGGCACCCGCATGCCGGCCGCCACCACCCGCCGCCAGCGGCGGCTGCTCGACCACGCCGACGGCCTGCACACCCCGTACGAATTGGCCCGTGCGCTGGGGGAGTCGGCCTTCGCGACGCTGCTCGACATCCGCCTGCTCGCCGCGGCCGGCCTGGTCCAGCTCCCCCCGCCCCCGCCGCCGCTCCCGCGGCGACACCCAGGCGCCTGCCTGGACGGGTCTCCCGCCCCCGCCGCCGTCGAACACATCGCTCCCGTACGGCAGTTACCGCTTCCGGACGTCTTCGACACGACCGACCCGACCATCGCCCTCCTCGTCCGCCTGCGTACGGCGCTGGAGGAAGAACTGTGAGCTCCGCCGCGCGAAGCCGGTGCACCCCATGAGGCGCGTCATCAGAGGGCGCGTCAGGAAAAGGAGACTGATGACGATCGAACCCCGGATACGGGAGGAATTGCATACGTTGCGCGAGCAAGTACGTCACTTCCAGGGCGGGATGGTGGCGAGTGTGGACGGCATGGTCATCGCGCATGATCTGCCGGACATCGAACCGGACGGCCTGGCCGCGCTCACCGCCGCGGCGATCGGGGTCGCCCAGCGCCTCACCGAGGCGACCGGACAGGGCGCCTTCGAGGAATCCCTGACCCGGGGCGCCGACGGCTATATCGCGGCCTACTCCGCCGGACGCCGCGCGGTGCTCACGGCCGTGGCGAGCCCGGACACCAACGTGGGGCGGCTCCACCTGCAGGCAAGGAAGGCCGCGGAACGCATCGGCGCCCTCGTGGACACGCCACACCGCCGATAGGCGCCCCACGCCCCGGCACCCGCGCAGTACGCCCACATACCCCCCGCATACCTGGCAATACCGTCAAGAAATGAAAGGTCTGACCCCTCATGGCTCAAATGGAATCCGCCCTCTCCGACGCGATGTCGTCCATCGAGGGCGCCGTCGGCGTCGCCCTGGTCGACTACACCAGCGGGATGGCTCTGGCCGCTCTGGGCGACAACCAGGCGCTGGATCTCAACGTCGCGGCGGCCGGCAACACCGATGTCGTACGCGCCAAGATGCGCACCATGGAGATGCTGGAACTCACGGGCTCCATCGAGGACATACTCATCACCCTGACCTCGCAGTACCACATCATCCGCCCGGTGACGGGCAAGAGCGGCCAGGGCCTCTTCCTGTACCTGGTGCTGGACCGCAAGCGCGCCAACCTCGCGCTGGCCCGCCACCGCCTCGCCAAGGTCGAGGGCGAGCTGGAGGTCTGACGAAGGGCGCCGCCGCCGTCACCCGGCGGCGGCGCTCCGCGCGGCCTCGTCCAGGAGACGGCGCAGCCGCAGCGCGTCCGGGGCGACGGCCGTGGCCAGCACCGCCGGGCCGACGAGCGGCGCGAGGACCCCCTGGCCCTCGTCCGCCGCGGACCGCTCCCCCGCCGCACCGCCGAGCAACCGGACGTCCGCCGGCCGATCGTCGAAGTCCGGTGAGACCACCATGAGTTGACCGACCGCCCGGTGCCCGCCCAGGACGGCGGAACCGTCCCAGCCGGGGACGCCGGGCCCGTAGGCCGTCTCCTGGTCGAGCAGGGTCCGGCCGGCCCGGCGGACGGTGAGCCGGCTGCGCAGTGCACCGGTCTCCTCGCCGCTGCGTCCCAGGACCTGCTCCTCGCGGAGTACCAGACGGGCGGTGGGGGCGAGGTCGACGGTGGTGGTCATCCGCAGGTCGCTGCCCGCCGCGGAGATCAGCGGTTCCGGCAGCCAGTCGAGCCGCGCTCCGTCGCCGACCGTCAACCGTACGTCGTAATGGGCGGGTTCCCCGGTACGGCCGGGCAGCGCGACGGTCGCGGCGGCGGCCGTGACGCGCAGCGCACCGCCCGCCTCGACGGTGGCGTCGAGCCCCAGCCGGTCGCCGCCGAGCGGGGCGCTCATCGCACCCACCACGCAGACCCGGGCCTGCCGGCCGGGCGCGCCGACGCGGCGCAGCGCGAGCGGGCCGTCGCCGTCGAGGACCGGCAGCCGGGTGAGGCCCACGGAGTCGGGCCGCGCGAGGATGCGGGCGGTGGCACGCAGTCCGGCGGCCGACGGGGCGCGCGTCCCCTCGGGCCGGGCCGGTGTGTGCGGTGCGAGGGTCATGCGCGGCCCGCGCTCCAGTCGGCCAGCCGCCCGCGGACCCAGTCGGAGACCGGCCGCACGCCGTTGTCGGACGTGAGCGCGGTGAAGACGACCGGCAGCTCGCCGCGCTGCGCCTTCGCGTCGCGGGCCATGCCCGCCAGATCCACGCCGACGTACGGCGCGAGGTCGGTCTTGTTGATGACGAGCAGATCGGAGGTGGTGACGCCGGGGCCGCCCTTGCGAGGGATGTCATCGCCGCCGGCCACGTCGATGACGAAGATCTGGGCATCGACCAGCCCCTTGGAGAAGGTGGCCGTCAGATTGTCCCCGCCGGACTCGACCAGGACCAGGTCGAGGGGGCCGACCGCGTCCTCCAGGTCCTCCACCGCCTCCAGGTTGGCGGAGATGTCGTCGCGGATGGCGGTGTGCGGACAGGCGCCGGTCTCGACGGCGGAGATCCGCTCGGCGGGCAGGACGGCCTCCCGCAGCAGGAACTCGGCGTCCTCGCGGGTGTAGATGTCGTTGGTGACCACGGCGAGGGACAGTTCGTCGCGCAGGGCCCGGCAGAGGGCGGCGACGGTGGCGGTCTTGCCGGTGCCGACCGGCCCGCCGAGTCCGATGCGCAGCGCGCGCCGGGTGCCGTCGGGGCGCTTCGGCTCGGCGGCGCTGTAGGTGTGCCGCTCGGGGAAGGTTTCCTTGGGGTCGAGATGCATGGTCACTCCGTGGTTCGTACGGCCAGGGGCGCGCGGGTCCGGCGGGCCGGCGGGGTCAGGACGCGAAGAGTCGCACCGGCCAGGCCGCGTGCTGCTGGGCGGTGATGTCGAGCAGTGGCGCGGAGGCGGCCGGCAGCGCATCGGTCCCTTCGGCGACGACCCGCTCCGCGGCGTCGGCGCCCTGCTGGGCGATCCGGTCGACGTCGGCGGCGAGGCGGGCGAGCACAGCGGTGGCGTCGAAGGGGTCCAGGCTCAGCAGCCGGACGGCCGCGCCGGCCGGACCGCTGATGCTCTCGTAGGCCGCGGCGTGCGCGGCGTCCAGCGGCGCCAGGCCCGCGGACCGGGCGGCCAGGCCCAGCACGACGGGCTGGTGTGCACCGCGCGGACGGGCCGCGGCGAGCGCGTCGAGCGCGGCGCTCGGCCAGGTCGCGCGGGCGGCCCGCATCATCTGCCGGCCGAGCCGCCGGGCGACCTGCCGCAGCGCCGGTACGGGCGTCCGGGCGTCGGCGGCGTCATCCAGGAGGAGCGGGTCGTGACCGGCGGCAGCCGCGGCGGCGAGCCCGGCGGCAACCAGGCCGGCGGTGTGCAGCCGGCCCCGGCAGAAGGCCTCCAGGGTGGGGGCGTCCGTGATGCGCCCCGCGGTGACGGCCGGTTCGGCACCGCCCGAGTGGGCGTGCCCGCCGGCGGGGAACCGGCCGTCGGCGAGGACGAGCAGCGCGGCGCGGCTCATCGGTGGTCCGGGGCGTTCGTCGGGATGTTCCATCGGCGCCACATCAGAAGAGGAAGTACCGCTGGGCCATGGGCAGTTCGGCGGCGGGGGCGGGTTCGACCACCTCGCCGTCGATGGTCACCGTGAAGGTGTCGGGGTCGACCTGGACCCGCGGCAGGGCGTCGTTGTTGCGCATGTCGGCCTTGGTGACGCCGCGGGTGGAGCGGATCGCCTCGTAGCGCTTCGCCAGCGGGAGGCGTTCGGGGAGCGCGTCGTCAAGGGCCTGTGGGGAGACGAAGTTGACCGAGTTGCTGCCGGGCGCCTTGCCGGTGGCGCCGAACATCGGGCGGGGCAGCACCGGCTGCGGCGTGGGGATGGATGCATTGGCGTCGCCCATCTGCGCGTACGCGATCTGGCCGCCCTTGATGACCAGCTGCGGCTTGACGCCGAAGAACGCCGGGTCCCACAGGACGAGGTCGGCGAGCTTGCCGTCCTCGACGGAGCCGACGACATGGTCGATGCCCTGGGCGAGCGCGGCATTGATGGTGTACTTCGCGACATAGCGGCGGGCGCGGTGGTTGTCCGCACCGCCGTCGCCGGGCAGGCTGCCCCGGCGCCGCTTCATGACGTGCGCGGTCTGCCAGGTACGCAGCACTACCTCGCCGATCCGGCCCATGGCCTGGGCGTCGGAGGACATGATCGAGATGGCGCCGAGGTCGTGCAGGATGTCCTCGGCGGCGATGGTGGAGGGCCGGATCCGGGATTCCGCGAAGGCCAGGTCCTCGGGGACGGCGGGGTTGAGGTGGTGGCAGACCATCAGCATGTCGAGGTGTTCCTCGACGGTGTTGACGGTGTGCGGCCGGGTGGGGTTGGTGGACGCGGGCAGCACGTTGGGCTCGGAGACCATCGCGATCATGTCGGGGGCGTGGCCGCCACCGGCGCCTTCGACATGGAAGGCGTGGATCGAGCGGCCGGCGATGGCCGCGAGGGTGTCGCCGAGGAAGCCGGCCTCGTTGAGAGTGTCGGTGTGGATCGCGAGCTGGGCGCCGCTCTCCTCGCAGACGGTCAGGCAGGCGTCGAGGACGGCCGGGGTCGCGCCCCAGTCCTCGTGGATCTTGAAGCCGAGGATGCCGGCCCGCAGTTGGTCGCGCATCGAGGCGAGGGAGGTGGTGTTGCCCTTGCCGAGCAGTCCGACATTGACCGGCAGGGAGTCCATCGCCTCGAACATCCGGGCCACGTGCCAGGCGCCGGGGGTGATCGTGGTGGCCTTGCTGCCTTCGGCGGGGCCGGTACCGCCGCCGATCATCGTCGTGACGCCGGAGGCGAGGGCCTCGTCCGCCTGCTGGGGGCAGATGAAGTGGACGTGGGTGTCGATGGCGCCGGCCGTCAGGATCTTGCCGTTGCCGGCGATGATCTCGGTCTCGGGTCCGATGACCAGGTCGGGGTGGACGCCGTCCATGGTGTCGGGGTTGCCGGCCTTGCCCAGGGCGGTGATCCGCCCGTCGCGGATGCCGACGTCGGCCTTGACGATGCCCCAGTGGTCCAGCACGACCACGCCGGTGATCACGGTGTCGGGGGTGCCCTCGGCGCGGGTGGCGCGGGACTGCCCCATCGATTCGCGGATCACCTTGCCGCCGCCGAAGACGGCCTCGTCACCGGCCCGGCCGGGCCCGCCCGAGCGGTCCTCGGTGATCTCGATGACCAGGTCGGTGTCGGCGAGCCGGATCCGGTCGCCGGCGGTGGGGCCGAAGAGGTCCGCGTACGCCTGACGAGTGAGCTCAGCCATCGAGAGCGCCTCCGGTCTCCCCGCGCAGTCCTTCGACGATCCGCTTGCCCCCGAGGGGTACGAGTTCGATCTCGGTGGGGATGCCGGGCTCGAAGCGCACGGCGGAGCCGGCCGCGACGTTCAGCCGCTTGCCGTGTGCGGCCGCGCGGTCGAATTCCAGGCCGGGATTGGCCTCGGCGAAGTGGTAGTGGGAGCCGACCTGCACGGGGCGGTCGGCGGCGTTGAGGACGGTCATACGCGTGCGGGGGAGGCCTTCGTTGAGGCGCACCGGCTCGTCGGCATGGAGGATCTGTCCCGGGATCATCTTCGGCACTCCCGCGGTCAGTTGATGGGTTCGTGAACGGTGACGAGCTTGGTGCCGTCGGGGAAGGTGGCCTCGACCTGTACGTCGTGGATCATCTCCGGGACGCCCTCCATGACCTCGTCGCGGGTGAGCACCTTGCGGCCGGAGGACATGAGCTCGGCGACCGTACGGCCGTCCCGGGCGCCTTCGAGGATGTGCACGGTCAGCAACGCGATCGACTCCGGGTGGTTCAGCTTCACTCCCCGCGAGCGGCGCTTTTCGGCCACGTCGGCCGCCACATGAATCATCAGGCGTTCCTGTTCATGCGGGGTCAGTTGCATACGTACCACCTCACGGTCTTCCCACCCGGACACATTCACCCAGGTCACAGGCGTGGGCACACCTGTGCCGATAGATGTACCACGCAGTAATTAAAGGAGGAGCAAACCGACTTCCAGCACTTGGCCATCAAGAGCCCCACGTCAGGAGACTAGTTCGGCGGGATTTCGTCGGCGTTACAGCCAGGGACGCGTCGGCGCCCTTTCATACGGCCGACGTAACACCGCGGCAGCGCTCCGCAGCACGGCGCCACCACCGCCCGCCCGGGGACGGGCGCACAGCCCTCAGCCCCTCCCCTCCCCCTGGGGCACACAGGATCCCGTGGCGAAATCCACCCCTTGCGCACCGCGCGCGACCACAGAACAGATGACACCCACACACCACGAACCACCATCAACCACATCTAACGGGATACACCCCGCTCGGCGAACACGCCTGTCCGATATGCGCTCTTGACGGTTTGCAAAGTGATCGCAATTCTCATGTGCGCGTCAAAACGCTCCGCACCATCCCCCCACACCTGGAGCTCATACCGTGAAAAATTCGGCACGAATACGCCGGGCCGCGCTGGCCACGGGCGCCGCGACTTCCCTGGCCGCCACCCTCTTCACCGCGGCCGGCGCCCACGCCGACCCCGCCCCGGCGGACGCCCCGGACATCGACGTCAAGGCCGTCAAGGCCGACCTGGACCAGCTGCAGTCGATCGCCGACGCCAACGGCGGCAACCGCGCCCACGGCAAGGCCGGCTACAAGGCGTCCATCGACTACGTCAAGGAAAAGCTGGACAAGGCCGGATTCACCACCAAGGTCGAGGAGTTCGACAACGGCGGCGCCAAGGGCTACAACCTCGTCGCCGACTGGAAGGGTGGCGACGAAAGCAAGACCGTGATGGCGGGCGCCCACCTGGACTCGGTCCCCGCCGGCCCCGGCATCAACGACAACGGCTCCGGCTCGGCGGGCATCCTGGAGGTCGCCCTCGCGGTCGCCAAGTCGAACCTCAAGCCCACCAAGCACCTCCGCTTCGCCTGGTTCGGCGACGAGGAGGACGGCATGGTCGGCTCGAAGGCCTATGTCGACAAGCTCGGCGCCGACAAGTCGAAGATCGACTCGTATCTGAACTTCGACATGATCGGCTCGCCCAACCCGGGCTACTTCGTCTACGACGACGACACCCGCCTGGAGAAGGTCTTCAAGGACTGGTTCGCCACCAAGAACATCGCCACCGAGAAGGAGACCGAGGGCGACGGGCGCTCCGACCACGCCTCCTTCAAGGACGCCGGCATCCCGGTCGGCGGTCTGTTCTCCGGCGCCGACTACATCAAGACCGAGAAGCAGGCGAAGGCCTGGGGCGGCACGGCGGGCAAGGCGTTCGACGCCTGCTACCACCAGTCCTGCGACACCTCGAAGAACCTCGACGACAAGGCGCTGGACAACAACACCGACGCCATCGCGCACGCGATCTGGACGCTCAGCTCCTGAGCCGCCCGCACCCTCGCGCGGTCAGCTCCGGCTGACCCCTCAGTGCCCGCGACCCGGCCGCCGATCCCCGGCGGCCGGGTCGCGGTGTTCCGCGGCGATCCCGAACCGCCGCCGTTCGCCCGGAGCGGACGGGAGCGGCCGCACGGCCGAGACCGTGCTGATCACCTGCTCCTCTTCCGTGTCCTTCTCGCGCCGCCCCAGCTCTTCGAGAAGCTGCAGGTCAGCGGCGGACACCAGGGCCACCAGCGGCTTGCCGTGGCGGGTGACGACCACCCGCTCGCTGCCGTAGACGACTCGGTTGATCAGATCCGCCAGCTCCGCCCGGGCTTGCGTCACCGGAATTTCGTAGGCCATGGTCCTAGCCTATGTAATGTCCGCCTGGTCCGCCGTGGTCCGTGGCGACAGCGAATGTCCAGGTCAGAGGTCTCGCGTGCTCCCGTGCGCTCTCGTTACGTCCGCTTCCCAGCCGCAGCTCGGTAGAGCGCGACGGCGTCCTTCCTGAACTCCTCCGGATACGGAGACCTTGCGTCCCACCTGGACATCCCTCCCTGGACCATCAAGATCCATCGGCAGAGTGTCCACTCCGAAGGATCAGCCACGGCCTGCCCATGCGAGGGCATCATTGAGTTCGTCGTACGCGAACCGCCGCACTTCGGCTCGGACGAAGTGATTCGCAAGCTGGGGTACCAGGGCGGCGACCTTGCTGTCAGCCGCCAGTGCGATCTTCCTGACCTTCCGGTGATGGTCGCGAACGAACCGCACATGACGGATCAAGCCCCCGATATTCTCCCATCCGGGGAACTCACGCGCATGGATCACGACGCCGGCCAATTCGGCGTGCGTCCCGAGCCAGCTGTCCACGGTCAAGGCGACGGCATCGAAATCCTGTGCACGCAGGGCCTGTTCGACCTCGATCACGAGCACGTCGGACTCGGTCAGCCGGTGGGAGATACCAGGGCCCTCGGGAAGCGACGCCAGCCAGCGCAGGGCCTCGTCACGCTCCTGGCTTCCGAAGACGCGCACCGGACAGGTCATCAGAAAGCTTGCCAACCGGGTCGACTCACGGATCCAGCGCACATCACTGACGACCGCACACCCCTCGAACAGTCTCATGGCACCCATGCCGACCTTGAGGTCCTCCCAGGCAGCTGCGGGGGTGAGGGACGTGAACTCGGGGCCGATCTCGCACAGGATCCGAATGCGGCGGCCTTCCCTCCGAGCATCTTCGATGAGCGGCTCGACCACCGTCTGGTAGTCGTTCTTCGACACGGCTCCGATCGCCTTTACCGCGTCGACGCCGGCGGGTACGTCCGTGGCTCTCTCCAGCATGTCGCTCCCTCTCCGTGCACAGTGCGCCGTGCGGCCCGAGCGGAGGCCGGCACAGGGCCCAGCGCGACTCGGGTTCAATTTTTACAGACATTTCCCTTTTTGCAGACATTTCCCTTTCGAGTATGAACGGCCTCTATGAGGCAATACGCACATTCCGGTCACCGCCACGTGCCGCCGGAGTGGCGCTGATGTTCGTTCAAGGTTAGGAAGCAGGACGACGTCAGCGTGGCGAGCGGTCTCCGGAAGAAAGAGTTCGTTGCAGATGACGAGCGGGCAGGCGCGCGAAAGGGCCGGGAGGCTGCCCTCACCGTCACGGCGGCCGCGGGACGCCGCACCAGTGACCGCCGGCCACTCAGCCCTGATCCGTTCAGCCCTGATCCGTGGTACACGTCCCGGATGATCCCTCCAGCATGCTCCAGGAAACCGGGCCCAGCAGGTCACCCAACCGCTGGAAGACATCCAGGAGCAGGTCGTCCACGGCCAGCATGCCCACGGGCCGATGCCCGTCCAACACAGGCAGGCGGCGAACCCCGGAGTTGCGGAAGGTCCGGTATGCCACATGGATTTCGTCGGTCACGTCCACCGTGATCACGGGCCGGGTCATCACCGCATCCACCTGGTCCTCCGTACCCAGGCCCCCGGCCAGCATGCGCACCGCGAGGTCGCGGTCGGTGACGATGCCTCGCAGCGCCCCGCGGTCCGTGACGACCACGCAACCGACCCCGTACTCCTCCATCCGGCGGGCCACCTCCCGCAGTTGCGTCCCGAGCGGGACGGCCACCGCCGGAGCACTCATCATCTTCGAGATGTTCATCGGCCGTCTCCTCTTCCCGTTTCGGCCACGTCCACGTCGATCGACACCTCGGGCGGCCGCAGCAGCGAGTTGTGGACCGTGCAGTGGTGCACCACCGCGCGCAGCGCCTCCCTACGGGCCTGGGCCACGGGCTCGGAAGCCGGCACGCGGAGACGTATGCGCACCCGGGCGACCCGCGCCGGCCCGTCGTCCGCCATCTCGAAGTCCGCTACGGCGCCGAGGTCGCCGCGCGGCAGCCCGTGCCGATCCATGAAACGCCCCGCATAGAACGCCACGCACGAGGCGAGCGAGGCGACGAACAGCTCGACCGGTGTGGGCCCGTGGTCACTGCCGCCCGTATCGGCCGGCTGGTCCACGACCAGCTCGTGTCCGCCCACTCGGATGCGGTATGACTCCCCACCGGTGAAAGACACTTCGACTTCTCTGTTGCTCATTGCTGCCTCCACGGCCGCGGTCAGATCCTGCGTACCTGGGAGATGCGGCGGTTCAGCGGACCAGTACGTGCTCTCCGGAACGGGGCACGACCGCGGGCCGTCCCAGCGTGTGGTCGATCCGGTCCCTGGGGGCGGCCGACGCCTCGGGCTCCCGTGCAGGAGGGAGGTGACGTGTGGTGCCGGTGCGACGCGCAGCCGGCCCAGGATCCTGCGGCAAGGAACGGTTCATGACAAAACCTCCTGTCGCTGAGGCACACGGTGCCTGCTCCGCCTCCTACGGTGGCATCCAGGGCATCCGGGCAGACGGGGCCGATATGACCCGCGTGGGGACCGACCGGCCCCCAGGATTTCCCGAGGCCCCGGGACAGGGGCCGGTCGGCCCGCGAAAAGGCCCTGCAGCCCCTCACCGGGACCGTCCCCGCCGGGCCATCGTGGAAGCGGATCATTGAGCAGCTCGGACTGGAGGCGCACCATGACCCGCCCCGTGGCCGTCGGCCTGGACGGCTCTCCTGCCGGTCTCGCCGCCGCGGACTGGGCTGCCCGTGAGGCACTGCGCCGGGACCTGCCGCTGCGGCTCGTCCACGTCTGGGAGTGGCAGCCCTACACCCACGCACCGCTCGTGGGAACCGACGCACCCCGGCTGTGGTCCGAGCGCATTCCCCGTGAGGCCGCCGCGGAATTGCGTAATCGCTACCCGGAGCTGGAGATCGCCGCGGACCACCTCACGGGCCCGCCCCAGGAGGTGCTGTGCGATGTGGCCAGGGAATCCGAACTGCTGGCCCTCGGCAGCGGGGGCCTGGGCAGGTTGGCCGGGTTTTTCCTCGGTTCCGTCGCGATGTCCACCGTCGCGCACACCGAGCGGCCGGTCGTGCTCGTACGGGCCGGAACGACCGCCGTCGACGAGCACAGGCCGGCCACCGACGGACGGCAGCTGCGGGCGATGCCCTACCGCCCGGTGGTCCTCGGCCTGGATCTGAGCCGGCCCTGCCTTGACGTGATCCGGTTCGCCTTCGAGACCGCCGCGCTGCGGGCGGCCCCGCTGCGGGTGATCCACGGCTGGAATCCACCGGCCTTCTTCACCTATGGGGTCGGCGTGGACCCGGGCCTGCGGGCCGACATGGCGGCCCAGGAAACCGATGCGCTGCGGACCGCACTGCGGCGGTGGCAGGAGAAATACCCCGGCACCGACGTGATCGAGCAATCCGTGATCGGACAGCCCGCGCACCACCTGGTGGACGCCGGGGCCGAGGCCGGGCTCGTCGTCATCGGCAGGCGTGTCAACCGCCTCGCGGCCGGTCCGGCCCGCATCGGGCACATCACCCACGCCGTCCTGCACCACTGCCCGGCCCCGGTCGCTGTCGTCCCGCACGACTGACCTCGCGAGCAACGATGTGACCCCCGTTCGCCTCCCAGTGGGTCCTGGAATCCGGGTGACGAACGAAACCCCCTGGTCACACACCCGCTGACGACCGTCAGCCAAGATCCGCGCGACACACCCTGGGACACGACGCGTGCGGGTGCCCCGCGGGCCGACAACACGGGGGCCGATTGGTACGGACGGGGTGAATCGCGAAGGGCGCCAAGCGTGTGAGAAGGGGAGCCGCCCGACCGGTCCGTTACGCTCCGAGCGCGTTCGGGGAATGAGACCGCCACCGGGGACGGCAAAGGCCAGCGTCGTGATGAACGAACCACCCTCCAACAGTCCCGTCGCCGCGCACCGGTGGGTTTCGCTGGCCGCGATCTGCACCGCCGCGGGGATGGTCTGGCTCGCCTTCGGCGATCTCGGCGTGGCGATCCCCCAGATCGCGAACGAGTACAGCACCAGCCTGTCGAGCCTGCAGTGGGTGAACAACGCCTTCAGCCTCGTCACCGGTGCGCTCGTGATCGCCCTGGGCAAGTTCGGCGACCTCTTCGGCCGCCGCCGGATGTTGCAGCTGGGCGTCCTGCTGCTGGCCCTGTTCTCCGTGCCGGCCGCGCTCGCGCCGGACGTCAGGTGGCTGGTCATCGGCCGTGCGCTCATGGGGGTTGGTGCCGCGCTGATTCTGCCGGCCTCGCTCGCCCTCATCCCACCCGAGTTCTCCGGCAAGGCGGAGACCCTCGCGTTCGGAGTCTGGCAGGCGGTGGCCTGGGGCGGGCTGTCCATCGGGCCTGCGCTCAGCGGTGTGATCACCGTCGGCCTCGGCTGGCGCTGGCTGTTCTGGATCAACCTGCCGCTCGCTGCGCTCACGTTCGTGGTCGTTCAGGCCACGACCCCGGAGTCCCGCGACGAGAAAGCCACGCGCACGATCGACTGGCTGGGGCTGGTGGCCATCGTCCTGGCGGCCTTCGCCCTCCTGTACGCGCTCACCGAAGGGCCGAGCCTGGGCTGGGGAGACCCGCTGATCGTGGCGTTGTTCGTGGCGACCGTGGCGCTCTCGGTCGGGTGGTGGTTCATCGAACGGCGGGCGCCCGAGCCGCTCGTGGACCTCCGGCTGTTCCGGATCCGGTCCTACAACGGTGCCCTCACAGCCAACCTCACGATGAACTTCACCTTCGCCGGTCTCAGCTTCCTGCTCGTACTCTGGCTGGAGAACGCCCGCGGCTACAGCGCGGTGGAGGCCGGGGTGCTCATGCTGCCGGCGACCGTCGGGGTCTTCCTGTGCATTCCGCTCGGGGGCCGGCTCGACAACCGGTGGGGTGGGCGGCTGCCCTCGGTCGTGGGGCTCGTGGTGGCCAGCGCGGGCCTGTTCATCCTGGGCTTCCTCGGTACGCGCAGTTCGACGGCGTACCTTGCCGTCGCGCTCATTGTCATCGGGCTCGGTCTGGGGCTGGTGAGCACCCCCGTCGCCAACACGGCCGTCGGTGAAGTCCCGATCGACCTCGCCGGCGCCGCCGCAGGTGTGTTCAAGATGTCCAGCATGCTCGGCGGCGCGCTCGGAGTGGCCGTCCTCACCGCGATCGCCAGGGCGTTCACCACGCAGGAGGCCGCAGGCGTCGTCGACGCGTCGGGGCTGTCGCAGGCTCAGATCTCGCAGGTCCGGCAGGCGCTGGTGAACTCCTCGTCCTTCCGGGAAGCGATCGCGTCACTCCCGACCGATCTCCGGCACACCGTCATGCAGGCGGCGATCGAGGCGTTCTCGTCCGGCGTCGCCGACACCATGGCCATCACGGCCTTTCTGGCCCTGGCCGCGACGGTGGTCGTCTACTTCCTGTGGCCACGACGCAGGAAGGCCGCCGCGGGCGCCGCCGATCCCGGCCGGGCCTCCGAGGCGGGCCCGTAGGGCACGTCACGGCGGTCGGCTCAGTAGTGCCCATGCGCAGCGTGGCGGGTGTTCGACGCCCTGGGTCTCCAGCCGCTTGTCCATGGTGCCGGGAAGCCGACGTTGCACCGAGCACTGGGCCGGCCCCTGCGTGTCCGCTCCGGCGGCTGAGCCGATGGTGTCAGTCGGCGTCGCCCGTGGGGGTCTTGGAGAAGCCGTCATGCCAGGCGGCCTTCGCCCCGGAATCGCCGATCCGGTACACGTCCACGACAGCGCCCGATGCCACACCTATGGCCAGCGCCGCTGCCACGATGCGGACGACCAGTGCGGACCGGGAGGGGGCGGGCCGGGTCCGTTCCCCGGGGGCGGTCCCCGCCGCGGCCGTCCTGCGGTTCGTCCACCAGATCACCGTCGCCAGTACGAACAGGCCCGCAGCCCAGGGGAGCATTCCGTCGCCGAGTTCGGTGTGCCTGCGTACCAGGGCGTTGCTGTCGACGCGCTTCTCCAGCCACTCCCCCGCCTGCGTCGCCAGAGGCACGCTCGCCAGCGTCACCAGGGCCAGCAGCGGCAGCACCATCCCCATGCGCCGGGCGGCAGTCGGCCACATCGCGCCGACCACGACCGCCAGTGCGCTCAAGGGCACGAGCACGACGACGAAGTGCACGATCAAGACGTGTGCGGGCAGACCGTTGACAACGTTGAGGCTCATCGAGGCGTTCCTCCAGAAAGCGACCGTGCGGCGTCGGCTCGCGCGCGGTCTCCCAGCGCCGGCCGGTAGGGCGCGTCAGCCTGACACAGGAAGCTCTCAGCTTCTTCTGAATCCGCGTCCGGACTTGACAGCGCATCCGATCGTCGCGACCTGCGCCGATCCCCCGACGGACACGATCCCGAAGAGCCCCGGCGTTCATGGGCTCCTCGGTGTTGTCCGTCCCGATCGGGGAGCGGGTGGCGTCGAGCGCGGGGCGCTGACCCCGACGGCACCGCCGTCACCTTCTGGCGGATGCACCCGGAGCGTGCTCGTCGCCGTCTGCCGTCACTCGGCCTCTCCCGGGACGACCACCAGAGGGCCGGGGGCCATGTGCGAGAGGATGCGGCTGGTCGAGCCGAGTACCATGCCCCGGAATCCGCCCACCCCGCGTGACCCCACCACCAGACAGCGTGCTTCCGCGGCGGTCTCGGCCAGCTTGACCGGTGGGTTCCCCACGACTACCTCCTCTCGCACCACGACCTGCGGATACTTCTCCTGGTAACCGGCAAGTGCCTCCGAGACGTCAAGGAGGGACTCCTGAATGTCCTGGGGCCAATCACCGTGGCGTGAGCGCCGAACCTGTACCGCCAGCAGTTCCGCGCCCCATGCAGCAGCCTCCTCGAAGGCGAACGAGACCGCGGGGACCGAAGCCACGGAACCGTCCACTCCCACCATGACGGGACCGGACCGGGCCTCCTCGCGCGTCGGCTCCAGCGCGAGTACGACCGGGCACGGAGGGTGCCCCACGAGAGCGGGGCCGATCCGGCCGAAGGTGACGACCTCGCCCGGCCCGGATACCCGGTGGGCACCGACCACCAGCAGAGAGGCTTCCTCGGCAACGTCACGCAGCACGGCCGTCGGGCGGCCGTCAAGCAGTCGGGTGGTGATCTGCAGCCCCGGCACCCGCTTCGCTGCGGCTTCTCGGAGGTCGTCCAGCAACGCCTGCCCGGTAGCGCGGAAGTGCGAAGCCCACACCTGGTCGGGCGAGTCGTGCCGGTCTTTCGGAGCAGCACCGGCAGGCCACTCTTGAGCGTGTACCAAGCACAGCGACCGCCCTCGCCTGGTCGCTGCATCCGCAGCCCAGTCAACCGCTCCATGACTCTTCGCCGAGCGGGAGACTCCCACCACCACCGGGGCGCGCACCTCGTAGCTGCTCATGGTCCCTCTCCTTCCGGAGGCAGTTGCCGGGCGCGTCGGGCCGGTCCTGCTGCCTCTGCCACCGCCTGGCAGTGTCGTCGTGAGACGCCCTGAGCCGTCGACCACGGGCAGCTGCTCGGCCTTCTTCCATCGTCCTGGGCGCCCGGACGGCGCTCCACCCGGGGCGGGCCACCACCATGGGCTCGCCGCGAGGGTTTGGGTGGTACTCGGCCGCCCGTGAGGGAGCCCTGTGCTCACGAGCCTGCCTCGCCCCGATGCTCCGCAGGTAGGGCCGGGTGGCACCCGGCCCAGCCAAGTGGGCCCTGTCGGACGGAGCCGAGTCGAGCAGCGCCTCCGGGGGCCCGGGAGGCCGGCGCGGGAGCAGGAGCCGCCCCTGCCCGGTAGCCCGTGCGCGCGTAGCGTCGGTGACAGGTACGAACCGCCGAAGCGCCCGAGATGGAGGCCGGAGTGGGCGTCGAGGAGTCCAGGAGCGCCGCTGCCCCGGGGGGCCTGTCAGGGCACGAGGCTGCGCGGCGGCTGAAGGACATCGGTCCCAATGCTCTGCCGGCCCAGCCGCGCACTCCGGTGTGGAGGCGCGTGCTGCAACAGTTGCGAGACCCCCTGATCGTGGTGCTCCTGGTGGCCGCCGCGCTGACGATCGCCACCGGCGACTTCCGCGATGCGGCCGTCGTCCTGTTCGTGATCACCGTGAACACCGTGGTCGGCGTCGTCCAGGAAGTGCGGGCGGAGGAGGCCGTAGCGGCGTTGTCGGCAATGAGTGCGCCCGTCGCCAGGGTCGTACGGGACGGCGCGGAGCGATCCGTGGCGGCGGCCGAGGTGGTGCCGGGAGACCTGGTCCTGCTGGCCGAGGGCGACATTGCGCCGGCGGACGGTGACGTACTGGATGCGGCAGCGCTTCTGCTGGACGAGTCGTCGTTGACCGGCGAGTCCGTGCCGGTGGAGAAGGCTCCCGGCAGCGAACTGTCGCGCGGCACGGTGTCAGCGGGCACGGTCGTCGTCCGGGGCCACGGCCGCGTCGTGGTCACCGCCACCGGCACTCGGAGCGCCCTGGGCCGGATCGCATCGCTTCTGGGCACCGCCCCCGGTCTGACGCCCCTGCAGCGCCGGCTGGTGGGGTTCGGCCGCACGCTGGCGGTCGTCACGGTGGCGCTGTGCGCCGTGGTCCTCGCCCTGGGGCTGATCCGCGGGCAACCGGTGGAGCTGATGATCGTCGCGGCGATCAGCCTCGCCGTTGCCGCCGTTCCGGAGTCGCTGCCCGCTGTGGTCACGCTCGCCCTTGCCCTCGGAGCACGGCGTATGGCCGAGCGGCACGCCATCGTCCGCCGGCTGCCCGCCGTGGAGACGCTGGGGTCCATCACCGTGCTCGCCACCGACAAGACGGGCACACTGACCGAGGGCCGGATGGCCGCCGAGCAGCTCTGGACACCGCGCGGAGAGGCCACGGTCACGGGGACGGGCTACGCACCGGAGGGCCGCGTTCTGCGCGCCGGCCAGGCGGTCACGGCGAACGGCGCACCCGACCTCGCCGCACTGGTGAGTGCCGCGCTGCTCTGCAACGACGCCGCTCTGGAGCCCCCCTCGGACGGCAGGACGGAGTGGCAGGCACTGGGGGATCCCACCGAGGCAGCGCTGCTCGCGGCGGGTGCCAGGATGGGGCTGGACCGGGCGGCGCTGGACCGCGAGCTGCCTCGGGTGGACGAGGTCCCCTTCGAACCGGGTCGCAAGCGGATGACGACGGTGCACCACCGGCCGGACGGTGGACTGCACATCGTGTGCAAGGGCGCGCCGGAGTCGATGCTCCGGCCCGAAGTCCTGGCTGACGGGCCGGACCTGCTCGCGCGGGCGGCCACACGCGCCGAGGAGCTGGCGCGCGGCGGCCACCGGGTGCTCGCCCTCGCCACGCGCGACCTCGAGGCGCGATCAGAGCGTCCCGAGACCTGGGAAACACGGCTCTCCCTGCTCGGGCTGATCGGCATCCTGGATCCGCCCCGGGGCACCTCTGCCGCCACCATCGCCGCCTGCGAACAAGCCGGTATCGCCCCCGTACTCATCACCGGCGACCACCCCCTCACCGCCCGAGCACTCGCCGAACGTCTCGGCATCGCTTCGGGAGGCGGGACGGTCACCACCGGCGAGCAGATGCGGCAGGGCACAGCGGGCGAGCTGACCGGCATGCGGGTCTTCGCCCGGACCACGCCCGAGCAGAAGCTCGACATCGTCCAGGCATGGCGCGGGGCCGGCCACGTGGTGGCGATGACCGGCGACGGGGTCAACGACGGGCCTGCCCTGCGCAGAGCCGACATCGGCGTTGCCATGGGGAAGCGCGGCACCGAAGTGGCACGTCAGGCAGCCGATCTCGTGCTCGCCGACGACAATCTGGCCACGGTCGTCTCCGCGGTCGAGGAGGGGCGCCGCGTGTATGCCAATGTGCGCCGGTTCCTGCTCTACGCCCTTGCCGGAGGCACCGCGGAGATCCTCGTCATGCTCCTCGGCCCATTCCTGGGAATGCCGCTGCCCCTGCTGCCCGCCCAGATCCTCTGGATCAACCTGCTCACCCACGGCCTGCCCGGTGTCGCCCTCGGGGCGGAACCCGTCGACCCGGAGGTGATGCACCACCCGCCGCGCCCACCGGAGGAGAGCGTGCTGGGCGCCGGCCTGTGGCCACGCATCCTGGTCATGGGGGCCTTCGTCACCGCAGTCACCCTGGTGGCCGGGGTCTGGGCACGGGAGACCGGCCGTCCCTGGCAGTCCATGGTCTTTCTGGTCCTCGGCGCGACCCAACTGGGTGTCGCCATCGGCTCTCGTGCCCGACCGGGCAGCCTGGCCAACCCCTTCCTGCTGGTCGCCGTGGCCGCAGCCCTCTGCCTGCAGGCAGCGGGCGTCTATCTGCCACCGCTGCAAGCCCTGCTGGGCACGGAGCCACTGCCGCTCACCGATCTCGCGATCGCAGCCGGACTTTCCGGCCTCGGCCATGTCGTGATGCGCCTGCAGCGATGGCTGTGCCCGGAGCACCCACCTGGCACCGCCCCGGCCGACCGTGTGGGTGCGGTGTCGCGCACCGGTCCCATGAAGTGGCTGAGCAGGTGAGCCCGTGAGCGGTGGCACCCGCCGAGGAGGCCGGCAAACCCACCGTCTCCAGCAGAACGGCCACGGCACCGGGACTCACCACACCACGGGCGCACTGCCGTGCCGTCCAGCGCCGTGCCCGGGGACGGACCAACCCGGCGCGACACTGCCGTTCCCAGCATGGAGACTCGAATCAGGGGCTGACCTTGAGGAGAGTTCGTGGCCGGATTCCGGGATTTCCTGATGCGGTTCCGCCCGGCCGGCTCGCCCGGCCGGGCGGCGCCCGGGGGTGTGCCCGCGGACCGCTCCGCCGAGCTCACGGCCGAACTGGAGCCGTCGCTCGCCTTGCTGGAGCAGGCCGAAACAGCGGCACGGACCATACGTGAGCAGGCCACGCGCAGGGCGGCCGAGACTCGACGCGGAGCCGAGCGAGAGGCCGCGGAGATCGTTGCACGAGCACAGGCTCGCGCACACGGCATACGGGCGGAGAGCGCCGACCGGGTGCGCCGTGCTGCCGAGGCGGAGGCGGCGGAGCTGCTCGCCTCGGCGGAGCGCGAGGCGGCTGCGGTACGTCGGCGGGCCGATGCCCGGATGCCCGTCCTGCTCGACCGTGTGTCGGCACTCGTGACCGAGGAACTCGAGGAGGCGGGTACGGGTGCCCGGAAGGCGACCGACGCGCGCGGGGCGTCCGGGGAAGGGGGCCCGCGATGGGCGGCGGATGGGTAGCCGGTGTCACCCGGGCCAGGGCCATGTTGTCCCGGTGCCTTGGAGCCGGCGGTGCCCGGGACGTGGCTGCGGGGCCCACGCTCGACGATGCCGTCCGCTACCTGGGAGCCACGGCCTATCGGCACGACCTGCGCCCCGATATGTCCCTGGCCGATGCTCAACGGGCGGTCGGAGCGACCCTGTTGTGGCATCTGCGGGTGCTGGCGGGCTGGCAGCCCCGGAGTGGTGCAGAAGCCGTCCGTCTGCTCGCCGCCGGGTTCGAAATCGCCAACACGGAGGAGCACCTCCGCGCGGTGGGGGGAGCCGGACTCCCCCGGCCCGCCCGTCCATACCAGCTCGGCACGCTGGCGACCGCCTGGCCACGGCTCTCCCGGACGGCCTCACCTCCGGAGTTGCGGGCCGCGCTCGCCGCTTCCGTGTGGGGCGACCCCGGAGCCGAGTCGCCGGCGGCGGTGGCCGCCGGAATGCGGGCGGCCGCCGCCGTGCGGACGGCGGCCGCCCTGCCGGAGGCCGCGCGCTGGGCAGCGGGCCGCATGGCGCTGCTGGTCGGCCGCGAAGTATTCGTCGTCGGCCGCCGCATGGCAGAGCCGGCTGCCCGGCGTGCGGGCCGGCTGCTGGGCTCGGCGGCGGTACGCGCGGCCTCGTTCGCCGACTTCCGGCAGCATCTGCCGGTCACGGCACGCTGGGCGCTGGACGGGATCGACGAGGCGGCGGACCTGTGGCGGGCAGAGGCACGCTGGTGGGACCGGCTGGAACAGGACGGGGCCGAGCTGTTGCGCGGGTCCCGCTGGGGCTCCGGTCCGGTGGTCGGTGCCGTGGCGGTACTGTCCGCGGATGCCTGGCGGGTGCGGGGGGCGTTGGAACTCGCCGCCCGCGGCGGCAGACCGACAGGGGTGTTCGATGCTCCTGCCTGAGGCCGTGACCCCCGTCCGCATGCAGCGCGTGGCGATCGTCGCCCCGCGTGAGGCCTTGCGGGAAACCCTCGTCAAGATCGCCGAAGCAGGCTGCGTCGAGATCGACCGGATCGACGAGGGCAGGCCTGGAGCGCCGGGATCGGCCACCCGACGGATGCAGCGTTCCCTGACCGAGGTGACGAGCCCCGTCCTCAGCCCCGTCCCGCCCGACCTCGACGCACTGGAGCAGGCCGGGCGTACGGATCTGCTGGCGGGCGAGGCACAGCTGGAGGAGCGCCTCGCCGGCACGGTCCGGCACGGGGCCGTCGCGGCACTCGCCGGATGGTGCCCCGCAGCCGAAGTCCCCGCGACGGCCGAGCGCATCGCCGGAGCCGGGGGCGCGCTGGTGCCGCTGCGGGCGCCGCGCGGAATCGACCCGCCGACCATGCTGCGCAGCGCCGGCGCCGTGCACCATTCCTTTGCGCCCTTGGTCCGGACGTACGGGACCGTGCCCTACGCCGACCTCGATCCCACCCTGCCCGCCGGCCTCGTCTACGTGCTGATGTTCGGCGTGATGTTCGGCGACGCCGGGCACGGCGCACTGCTGCTGCTCGCCGGGCTGCTGCTGCGTCTTGGCCGCCCCCGCCGCGTGGCGTCGCTCCGCGCGCTCTGGCCGTTCATCGCCGGAGCCGGGCTGGCCAGCATGCTGGCAGGTGTCGCCTACGGCGAATTCTTCGGCCCGACCGGGGTGCTGCCGGTGCTGTGGCTGAACCCCCTGGACGAGCCCGTACGGCTCCTCGCCTCAGCGGTCGGTCTCGGTGCCGTGCTGCTCGTGCTGGCCTACGGGGCCGGGATCGTCAACCGCTGGCGGGAGCACGGGGCGGCGGGGGCTCTGTACGCGGCCTCCGGCATCGCGGGGTCGGCACTCTTTCTCGGCCTCGCCCTGACCGTTGGCGCGCTCTCTCTGGGCCGCACCGGCTTCGCGCTCACAGGGGCGGCGGTCGCGCTCGTGGGTCTCCTCCTGGCCGGGTACGGCCTGTACGCGACGACTGCCGGGGGCGTGGGCGGCGCCGCCCAGACCGGTGTCCAGCTCTTCGACGTGGTGGTGCGGCTGGGATCGAACGTCGTCTCGTTCGCGCGGCTGGCGGCCTTCGGGCTCACCCATGCCGCGCTCGGCGCGATCGTGTGGGAAGGCACCACGGGGCTGGCGGGAATGGGCGGTGTGGCGCTGGTCGCGGCCGTCGTCGTCTTCGTCGTGGGCAACGCCCTCGCCTTCGCGTTGGAGGCCCTGATCGCCGGCGTTCAGGCGTTGCGTCTCGAATTCTACGAACTGTTCTCGCGCGTCTTCGAGAGCCAGGGCCGTCCCTTCCGTCCCTGGCACCTGCCCGTACAGCACACGGAGGTGTCGCAGTGATCACGTGGCTCATCGCTCTCCCCGTCGTCGCGGTGGTCTTCGCCGTCACCCGGGTGCTGCTGCGCCGCACCGGCCGGACGGCCCTGCGCTGGGTGGTCGCCGCCGATGCGCTCCTGCTCGTGGGCGCGGCCGCACTGCTGGCCGTGGCGCTCAGTGACGGATCCGCGCAAGCCGCCAGCACCGCGACGGCCGCTCAGAACTCCGGCTCCGGCTCAGCCGCCCTGATCGGTGCCGCGATCTCGGTGGCCGGGGCATCGATCGGGGCGTCGATCGCCGTCGCCTACACCGGAGCCGCGGCGCTGGCGGCGCTCAGCGAACGGCCCGAACTCTTCGGCCGGGCCATGGTCATCGTCGGGCTCGCGGAAGGCATCGCCATTTACGGCCTGGTCGTCGCGATCATTCTCATCGGAAAGGCTTGACCATGGGACGCGTGGCCGCGATCGGCGAGCAGGTACGGGTGGCGGGGCTGGCCCTGGCCGGAGTCACCGTCCTCGTCGCCGAGGAGCCCGACGTGGTCCGCGCGGCATGGCGGGACGTGCGGGAGGAGGCCGGCCTGGTGATTCTCACCCCTGCGGCGGCCGACGCCCTGGGCCCGGCGGTGCTCGATCGCATCCCGCCGCTCACCGCGGTGCTGCCGCCATGAGGACGCCGGTCCCCGGCGAAGCCGGTGCCGCGCTCGAACCGGTGCGTACCGAACTTCTCCGGGCTGCCCACGCCGAGGCCCGGGCTCTGCTCGCCGCGGCGGACCGCGAGGCCGCGGACCTGCTGGACGCCGCTCGGGCCGAAGGAGAGGCGATCTTGGACGCCTCCCGTCGGCAGGGCGAGGCGGAGGGGCGGGCTGCCGGGCGTGCGCTGCTCATCCAGGCCCGCCGTACTGCCAGGGCCCGCGAGCTGGGTGGGCGCAGAGAGGCATACGAGCAGCTTCGTCTGCACGCCACCGAACGCGTCCGGGCGTTGCGGGACACGACCGGCTACGACGCTGTGCTCGACCGGCTGACCCGGCGCGCCCACCTGCTTCTCGGACCGGACGCGGACGTCACCGAGCACCCCGACGGCGGTGTGGTCGCTCATGCCGCGGGGCGGAGCGTGGACTGCACTCTGGATGCCGTCACCGCGCACGCACTGGACCGGATCGGTCCCGAGGCGGAGACGCTGTGGGCGCCGTAGGGGCGTCATCCGAAACGGCTCTCGGGGCGCGGTCGCCCGAGACGGCTCTGCGGCACGAGCCGTCCGGGCAGTCCTGCCGCATCCTGCGCGTCGCCGGCCCTCTGGTGGAGATGGAGTACGCGGACGGGACCGCGATGTATGACCTGGTCTCGCTCGGCGAGGCCGGGCTGCCCGGCGAGGTGGTGGCGATCAGCAGCGGCACCGTCACCGTCCAGGCATACGAGTACACAGGAGGACTTGCTCCTGGCGATACCGCGTTCCCGCAGGGAAGCCCGCTCTCGGCTCGGCTCGGTCCTCAGTTGCTCGGCGGAATCTTCGACGGTTTGCTGCGCCCGCTGTCCGGCGCCGGGGAATGGCTCCTCCCGGGCGCCGCCCGGGCCGGGGACGGTGAGCGCGCCTGGTCGTTCATCCCGAAGACAAGCACGGGGACACGGATCTCGGAGGGCGAAGTCCTGGGCGAACTCCGGGGGGCGGGGCCGGTACGGGTACAGGTCCTCGTGCCACCGGGCTCCGGTGGGGTGGTGGAGCAGATCTCCGCAGAGGGCTCCGTTCCGCAGGACGCAGTGGTGGCTGTGGTGGGCGGCACCGAGGTACGGACCGGCACCTCATGGCCCGTCCGGCGGCCGCGACCGGTACGCGAGCGCAGCCGCGACCAGGAACCGCTGAACACCGGGCAGCGCGTGATCGACCTGCTCTTTCCGGTCGCCCGGGGCAGCACGGTGGCCGTGCCGGGCGGTTTCGGCACCGGGAAAACCGTCCTGCTGCAGCAGATCGCCAAGTGGTGCGACGCCGACGTGATCGTGTACGTCGGCTGTGGGGAACGGGGCAACGAGATGGCCGACGTCATCACCGAGCTCTCCGCCCTGGAGGACCCGCGCACCGGCGGACGGCTCGCGGACCGGACGGTGACCGTCGCCAACACCTCCAACATGCCGATGATGGCGCGCGAGGCCAGCATCTACACGGGCGCCACGGTCGCCGAGTACTTCCGGGACATGGGGCTCGACGTCGTCGTCATCGCCGACTCGACGTCGCGGTGGGCCGAGGCGCTGCGGGAGTTCGCCTCCCGCACCGGCGCGCTCCCCGCGGAGGAGGGGTATCCCGCGGGCCTCGCTTCGGCGATCGCCGCGTTCTACGAGCGGGCGGGAGCCGTGACCACGCTGGGCGGGGCCCGGGGCTCGGTCACCGTGATCGGCGCGGTGTCCCCACCCGGTGGTGACCTTACCGAGCCGGTCACCGCGCACACCGAGCGGTTTGTGCGCTGCCTGTGGTCGCTGGACCGTGATCTCGCCTATGCCCGCCACTACCCGGCCGTCTCCTGGTCGGGTTCCTTCTCCCGTGACGCGGCGGCGCTCGGCGCCGGGCAGGCAGCCACGGGGGATCCGGCCTGGCTCACCCGGCGCAACCGCGTCGCCGCTCTTTTGGACGAGGCGGACCGGCTGGCCGATCTCGTCGACCTGATCGGTATCACGGCCTTGCCTGCTCAGGAGCGCATCAGCGTCCTCGCGGGGAGGCTGGTGCGCGAGGCGGTGCTCCAACAGAGCGCGCTGTCCCCCCAGGACGCGTACTGCGCCGCGGACAAGACCGCGGCCCTGGTCGATGCGGTGCTCGCGGTCGTCGACCGCTGCCGTGAGCTGGTCGCTGCGGGCGTGCCGGCGGCCGCTGTCGAAGAGGTGGACTTCGGGCCGGTGGTGCGCGCACGCGAGGAGGTCGGGCCGCATGACGCCGCGGGAGTGGCGGCTCGACGGGAGACCGTGCTCGCCAGGCTCCGGGAGGTGCGGTGAACGGCCACGGCGCGCCGGACCGCCGGCGCCTTTCGGTGGTCGGGCGCGCGGGAGGAGACCGGCGGTGACCGTCTGGGGCGAGATCGAGTACACGGCGGTGCGCGAGCTGCGTGGTCCGCTCACCGTCGTGGAAGGAGTGTCAGGGGTCGGCTGGGACGAGTTCGTCCGGATCACCATGGACTCGGGCGAGCAGCGGAACGGCCTCGTCCTGGAAGTGGACCGGGGAACGGCCGTCGTACAGGTCCTGGAGGACACCACCGGCATGGACCCGGGCGGCCTCCGGGTGGCCTTCGCCGGAGCACCGCTGCGCATCCCGGTCGGGCCGGGGTGGCTGGGCCGGGTCTGCAACGGCCGCGGCGAGCCCATCGACGGCGGGCCGCCGGTCTTCGGGAAGGCCTACGCGGCGGTGAGCGGCAGCCCGATCAATCCGGTGCGGCGCGAACCACCGTCCGAACCGGTGCTCACCGGCGTCGGTGCCGTCGACGGGCTGACCACCCTGGTGCGGGGGCAGAAGCTGCCGGTGTTCTCCGTGGCCGGGCTGCCGCACCTTGAGCTCGCTGCTCAGATCGCCGCCCAGGCCACCGCGGGTGGCGAGGCGTTCAGTGTGGTCTTCGCCGGGATGGGCCTCACGCATCCCGATGCCGCCTTCGTACGCGACGCCCTGGAGGAGCGCTCGGCGGCAGGCGAACTGGTACTGCTCCTCAACACCGCCGACGACCCGGTCATCGAACGGATCCTCACCCCGCGCGTCGCGCTGACCGTCGCCGAGCACCTCGCGTTCACCGACGGGCGCCATGTGCTCGTGGTGATGAACGACATGACCAGCTACGCCGAGGCGCTGCGTGAGGTCTCCGCCGCCCGCGGCGAGATCCCGGCGCGCCGCGCCTATCCCGGCTACCTCTACAGCGACCTCGCCTCGCTCTACGAACGCTGCGGGAAGATCCGCGGCCTCCCTGGTTCCGTCACCGTCATGCCGGTGCTGACCATGCCCGCGGGCGACATCACCCATCCGGTCCCGGACCTGACCGGCTACATCACCGAGGGACAGATCGTGCTGTCGCGCGAGACGCACGCCCGGGGTGTGTACCCGCCCGTGGACGCTCTTTCCTCGCTGTCCCGCCTGATGCGCAAGGGCGCCGGTCCCGAGCGCACCCGCCTGGACCATCTGGATGTCGCGGCGCAGCTGCTCGCCGCCCTCGCCCGGGCACGGCAGGTACGGGAACTCGCCGACCTGGTGGGACAGTCGGGGCTCAGTGCGACCGACCGCCGCTACCTCGACTTCGACGAGGCGTTCCTGCGGCGCTTCATGAATCAGCGCAGCAACGAACTGCGCACGCTGGATGAGACGTTGGAGGGCGCCTGGCAGGTGCTGCTCACGCTCCCTCGCAGCCAGCTCTCCATGCTGCCGGCCGGTCTGCTCGACGCACACGGGGCGCAGGAGACAGGGGCGGGGAACGTCGAGCGAGGGACGGGAGAATGACCTCCGTGGCCCGTACCCCGCCCTCCCGGGCCGGCCGCCTGCGCCTTCGGCACAGCCTGGACGTCGCCCTGCGCGGAGCCGACCTCCTCGAACAAAAGCTGCGCATCCTGCGTATACGTCACCAGCTGCTCCGCGAAGCCGAGCAGACCTGTGCCGGACGTTGGCACGACCAGGCGAGGCAGGCGGAAACCTGGCTGCTGAGAGCAGTTGTCCTGGGCGGTGAACAGGCCCTGGCCACAGCGGCAGCGGGTGCCGGCATCGCGGACATCACCGTCCACGAGACGTCCACCGTGGGACTGCGGCATCCGTCCGGAGCCTCCTGCACGGTCCCGGACCGGGCTCCCGCCTCGGCCGCACCGGGCAACACAGCCCTGGTACACGCCGAGGCGGCCTACCGTGAGGCGGTGCGGGCGGCTGCCGAGTACGCCGCCGCGCAAGCCGCGGCCCGGATCGTCGGCGCGGAATTGCTGAGCACCCGTCAGCGGGTCCGCGCCCTGCGACGCCACTGGATCCCCCGCCTGGAAACCGCGCTCGTCCGAGTTGGTCTCGCACTGGAACAGAGTGAGCACGAGGATGCGGTACGACGCCGGTGGGCCGCACGGCAGGCCGCAGAACGCGGGACCACCCGGGGGTGAGCACCACGCCCGTCATTGGAAGGCGGCGTGGATCTCCTGTTCCGTGGCGGTGTGGGAGACGAGGAGCAGCTCGTCGCCGGGCCTGAGCCGTACCTCGGGGGTGGGGACGGTGGGTTGTCCGTCACGGATGACGGTGGCGATGACGGTACCGGCGGGCAGCGCGATGTCGGCGAGAGCCCGTCCGGCGGCACGGGACAGCGAGGTGATGGCGGTTTCGATGACATTGACGCCTGCCTTGCTGAGGCGGAGCAACGCAACGGTGTCGGTGGCGCCGGTGGCCTCCTCGATGAGGGAGATCAGCGGGGTGGCGGCCGGGACGGCGATATCGACGCCCCAGCGGTGGCCGAAGAGCCAGCTGTTCTCCGCGTCGTTGACCCGGGCGGCAACGCGTGGAACGGCGAACCGGCGCTTGGCGAGCAGGCTGATGACGAGGTTGTCCTCATCCCTGCCGGTGGCGGCGACGAGGAGGTCGGTGGTGAGCGCACCGGCGTGCTCAAGGAAGGCAGGCCCACAGGCGTCTCCCACGAGGAGGCGCACCGCGAGGCCGCCTTCGAGCTCGGCGATCCGGTCCTCATCGAGGTCCACGAGGGTGACGTCGTTCTGAGCGGCGGCAAGCACCTGGGCGATCTGGGTGCCCAGCCGGCCCGCGCCGGCGACGAGGGCTTTCACGTCCCGAGCTCCTTGTCGAGGAAACCGCGCAGCCGCCCGAGGGCGGTGACTGCGACGGCGAAGGTGACCAGATCGCCGGGTTCGGCGGCGGTGCTGTGCGCGGGCACGGTCGAGCGGCCCGCCCGGGTGACCTCCACGACGCGGATCTCACTGTCGACGTCGAACTCGGTCAGCCGCCGCCCGGTGAGATAGGCGGGCAGTTCGGAGCGGACCAGCAGGGTTTCACCGTTGCCGAAGGTGAGTTCGGGCGTGAGATGGCGGTGCAGCAGCATCTGGTGGAGCTGCAGCACCGTCCATCGGACACCGCCGATGGTCGGGATGCCGAGTTCGCGGTAGAGGTCGGCGCGACTCGGATCGTGGACCCGGGCGAGGACGGTGGGGACCCGGTAGGTCTCCTTCGCCGTCCGCGCGCTGACGATGTTGCTGTTGTCCCCGGAGGTGACGGCGACGAAGGCATCGGCGTGCTCGATTCCTGCCGCCTCAAGTACCGTACGGCTGAAGGCGTTTCCTTCATGGAAGCGGTCGGCGAAGGCCGCCGGCAACAACCTGCGTGTCTTGGGCCGACGGTCGACGATGCGTACGTCGTGGCTCTCTGAGGCCAGCTGGACCGCGAGCGCCGATCCCACCCGCCCGCACCCCGCGATGATCACTCGCATCGGACTCCTCCTCTCCTGTTCCCGGAGCGGTGGCGCCGCAGCCACCACTTGCGGGATTCCTCGGCGGCCAGCAGCAGCACTCCGAAACCGGCCAGGACCGCCCAGTCGGCGGCAGCCAGCGGAGCGGTGTTGAAGACGGCCCGCAGCGCGGGAAGGTAGCTGATCGCCGCCATCAGGCCGATGCCGAAACACCCCGCGGCCAGCAGCCAGGGGTTGGACAGCAGCCCGATCCGGAACACGCTCTGGCGGTCGGTACGCACCGCCAGGGCGTTGAAGAACTGGCTGACCACGATCCCGGCCTGGACCATGGTGATCGCCTCCCGGTAGACGGCGTTGTCCTCGGTGAAGTGGGAGTAGGGGATCCCGGAGGCGTGGATGTGCCAGAAGAAGACCGCACACACGCCGAGCGCCTGGATGCCGCCCAGGAAGAGGATGCGCCCCATCACGCCGGCCGAGAACAGCCGATCCCGGCGGGAGCGTGGCGGGCGGTCCATGACGTCGGGTTCGGGCGGCTCGGCGCCCAGTGCCAGGGCGGGCAGGACATCCGAGCCAAGGTCGATCGCGAGGATCTGCACAGCGGTGATCGGTACGAGCGGGAAGCCGGCGAAGGTCGCGGCGAGGATCGGGACGAGTTCGGCGATGTTGTGGCTGAAGAGGTAGATCAGGAACTTGCGGATGTTCTGGTAGACCGAACGGCCGAGTCGCACTGCCGTGGCGATGGAGGCGAACGAGTCGTCCAGCAGCACCATGACCGCCGATTCCCTGGCGACGTCCGTCCCCGAGGCACCCATCGCCACGCCGATGTCCGCATGCTTGAGAGCGGGGGCGTCGTTGGCGCCGTCGCCGGTGACCGCGACCACCTCGCCGCGACGCTGCAGGGCGGTGACCACCCGCATCTTGTGCTCGGGGCTGACCCGGCAGAGCAGCAGCTCCGCCGGCTCGGCGAGCAGGCCGTCCAGGGCATCGTCGTTCATGGCGTCGAGGGACGCACCCGTCACGACGGCGGGGGCCGCCTGCCGCACGATGCCCACCCGACGGGCAACAGCCTCAGCGGTCAGCGGGTGGTCGCCGGTGACCATGACGATGCGGATCCCGGCTCGCCGGCAGGCATCGACCGCGTCGCTCACCTCCGCCCGCGGTGGGTCGAGCATGCCGACGAGTCCCAACAGGGTCAGCCCGGACTCCGCCCCGTCCTGAGTGGGGTGCGGGCCCGACACCGGCCTCCACCCCACCGCCAGCACGCGCAGCCCCTGGGAGGCCAGTGCGTCGTTCGTCTCGATGACTTCGGCGCGCAACTCGTCCGTCAGTGGCCGTCGCTCGCCGTTCCAGTCGATGTCGGTGCAGCGGGCGAGCAGTTCTTGCGGGGCGCCTTTGACGTAGGCACGGTAGCTGTCGCCATCCGTGGTCCCGTGCACGGTGCTCATCAGCTTGCGGACCGAGTCGAAAGGGTGCTCCGCCACGCGCGGTGCGCGGGCCTCCTCGGCAGCCGGATCGATCCCGCCCTTCTCCGCCACGACCAGCAGCGCCCCCTCGGTGCTGTCGCCCAGCACCCGCCATCCTTCGCGCCCGGACCGGGGGAGCCTCCCCGTGCCGGCCGGGGGGACCAGCCGGGCGTTGCAGCAGAGCGCCGCCGCTCTCAGCAGTTCGCGCACGGGCGCTGCGTCCGTGACCTCCCCGACCGGCGCGTAGCCGACCCCCGAGACCGGGTGCGACGCACCTCCGGACCAGACCTGCGTGATGGTCATCTCGGCCTGCGTCAGTGTCCCGGTCTTGTCCGTGCACACGACCGTGGTGGACCCCAGTGCCTCCACTGCCAGCAGCTTCTTGACCAGCGCGTGCCGGCGGGCCATGCGCCGAACGCCGATCGCCAGCGACACGGACAGCGTCGCGGGCAGGCCCTCCGGCACCAGGGCGACCATCACCCCGAGCGCGAACACGAAGGTTTCCACGAACGGCTGACCGGTCGGCACGCGCACCGCGAACAGGCCCGCCCCGATGGCCAGGGCCACCCCTGCCACCCGGCGGGCCATGGAGGACACCTGGAGCTGCAACGGGGTCTTCTGCCGTGGCGCGGCGGCCGCGAGCCGGAAGATCCGTCCGAACTCGGTCGCCGCGCCGGTGGCGAACACCACGGCCTTCGCGGAACCGGCGACGACGTCCGTGCCCATGAACACGCAGTTGCGCGCCTCCAGCAGTGGGCCGGCCGCCACCGGTTCGCCGGTACGGCCGACCGCGTCGCTCTCCCCCGTCAGGGCCGCGTTGTTCACCGAGACCTCGTGGGCCTCGACGAGACGGCAGTCCGCCGACACCGCGTCCCCGGCCTCCAACACCACTACGTCGCCCGGCACCAGTTCGTGCGCGGGCAGGTCCTGCCGCTCCCCGTCGCGCAGCACTCGGCAGGTGTGCGGCACCATCGCCTGCAAAGACTGTGCGGTCCGCTCGGCGGAGTACTCCTGCGCGAAACCGATGGACGCGTTCAGCAAGACGACGCCGAGGATGGCCACGGCCAGCCGGAACGTACCCACGTCCTGGGACGGTTGCAGCGCGTAGGCCAGGAAGGTGATCGCCGAGGCAACGAGCAGGACGACCGCGAACAGGTCGGTGAACTGCGCGGCAAGCTGCCTCCACAGGCCGCGGCTTCGTGCGCGCGGCAGCTCGTTGGGACCGTACCGGCCCCGCCGCGCCACGGCGTCTGCCGCCGTGAGCCCCCGCGGCGAAGTGTCCAGCGCGACGAAGACGTCCCCGGGCGGCTCGGTCTGCACCGGGGTGGCCACGGCTCCGGTGGCGGTCGCCGGCCCTTTTCTGCCGTCACCGGGTGTCAGCAGCTGGGTCATGCTGTGCGTGGTCCGGGTTCACCCGTACGGGGTCGGCGTCCTCAGGGCGGTGTTCGATCCGGCCGGCGGATTCGAGCACGGGATGGTCCATGCGCCGGGTCACGCGTCCGGCCCGAGCCCGGGCTTCGGGACTGTCCGTCGTACCCGCCCGGGTCCGGGACGGGGACTCCGTCAACCGTTGCCCGGGCCTCCCGCGTCGGGAGGCCCGGGCACCAAAGCATTCGGAAGGGTCGGCAGGTCGGACGGGAGCCATGCCCTCATCGTCACGGCGGTCGCTGAAGGGCGCATCCGGGTCGGTTCCGAGGCGCGGCGGCCGGCCTCAGTGCTCACACCCGTTCGGAGTAGGGCACGTCCTCGACCGTCGTGTGCCGGCGCGCCCGCGCTCCCCGTTGCGTCCGAGCCGGTACGGCCACGACCGGGGCGCTCAATCGCAGACGTTCACCGGCCTGCACGTCCGCCGATTTCGGCCACGGCGTCCAGCCGATGCCGGGGCAGCCGCGCCCAGGGCGGGACCCGCGCCCAGGACGGAATCCCGCCCCGCTCATGCGAGCCGCGGCAGCGGCCGCCGAATGTGGTCAAGGCCATGTGCCTTCCCTCAGGCCTCGTCAGCCGTGCGAGCGACGAGGAAGTCTGCGCTGTCCGCCAGCGTGGTGAGGTGCGCGGTGTCCTCGTCCTCGATCCGGAATCCGGTGCGTCCGCCCAGGATCTCGATGAAGCTGAGGAAATCGAGCGAGTCGATTTCGAGAGCATCCCGGAACTTGTCATCGGGCCCCAGGACCGTGACGTCGGCGTCCGGGACGACCTCGGCCAGCGATTCCTTCACCATGTCCAGTGCCTCGTCGCGCTTCATAGCTCCTCCGGGCTCTGCAAGAAGCGGTCAACCGCAGTGAGATAGCGGGCTCCGACAGCCCCGTCAGTGGCTCGGTGATCCGCCGACAGGGTGGCCGTGACCACCGGCCGCACGCCGAGGAGGCCATCGACCGCCCAGGGCCGTTCGACAACCCTTCCGAAGCCCACCAGAGCCACCTGTGGCGGGTAGATCACACCAAGAACGGATTCCACCCCCTGGTCGCCCAGGTTGGTGACCGTGATGGTGGCGTCGGACACCTCGGAGCCCCGCAGTCTGCCCGTACGGGCACGGTGGACCAGGTCCTTCAAGCCGGCCATCAGCTGGGGGAGTTCGAGGGTGTCGGCGTCGTGCAGGGCGGGGGCGACGAGTCCACCGCCGCGCAGGGACACGGCCACCCCCAGGTGTACTCCCCGGCCCGCGCTGAATCGGCCATCGGTCCAGAAGCCGTTCAGTGCGGGGACCTCTCGCGCCGCCCGGGCCGCGGCCTTGAGCACCAGGGCCGCGGGAAGCAGCCGTGCGCCGAGTGGACAGTGGCGGTTGTACTCGTGCATCCAGTCCATCGCGGCGGCCAGGTCGACGGTCGTGGACAGGTAGTAGTGCGGGATCTCGCGGTTTGCACGGGCCATCAGGCCTGCGATGGCCTCGCGCATCCCTGCCGGCCGGTGCTCCGCGGAGGGACTGGCAGCAGCCGCACCGCTGCTCTCCTGCTCGGCAGGTGCTGCTGGGCCGGGGGCCGCCTGGCGAACGTCCGCCGCGCGGACGGCGCCGTCCCGGCCGGTACCGGTCACTCCGGAGAGGTCGACGCCCAGCTCACCGGCGAGTCGTCGGGCCAGGGGGGTGATGCGGGCGGGCAACCGCCGTGCCGCAGCCGCCCGCTCGACATCGGCTCGGGTGACACGCTTTCCGGGCCCGGATCCGTGAACGGCGTCCAGGTCGACTCCGGCCTGCTCCGCCAGATGCCGGATCAAGGGGCCCTCGTCGCCGCGGGCGCCGTCGTTGACGCCGGCCGGAGCCGGGACCTGCTCCTTCGCGGGGCCCGGCGCCGGCTGGGCAGCCGGTCCCCGCTCCTGCGCTACCCGTTCCTCCGGTCGCGCCCCGTCACCCCTCCGGGGCTTCTTGGGTTTGTCGGGCTTCTCCCGCTCTTTCGGCGCCCCGGGCTCCGCCGCCGGCTCGATCAGCGCGAGCGCGGCGCCCACCGGGACCGTCGTCCCCGGGCCGACGAGGAGCCTGCCCACCGTGCCCGTCTCGAAGCACTCCACCTCGATCGTGGACTTCGCCGTCTCGACGACCGCGACCGCATCCCCTTTGCGCACCCGGTCGCCGGCGCGCACCAACCACTCCTGCAACGTGCCCTCGTCCATGTCGGCACCCAGCGACGGCATCGTGAACTCGGCCATCGTCAGTCCACCGCCCGGTGCGCGGCTGCGACGATGTCGGCGGTCCGCGGCAGCGCCGCCTGTTCCAGCAGACGCGCGTACGGGATCGGCACTTCCGCGCTGCACACCCGCTCGACCGGCGCGTCCAGCTCGTAGAGCGAGCGTTCGGCGATCCGCGCCGATACCTCGGCGGCCAGGCTGCCGGAGCGCCACGCCTCGTCGACGATCACTGCGCGGTGTGTCCGCGCCACCGAGGCGTCGATGGTCTCGTCATCGAGTGGCCGCAGCGTACGCAGGTCGACGACCTCGGCACTGATGTCGTCGGCCACCAGCTCGTCCGCCGCCGCGAGCGCCTTCGGCAGCGAACCGCCGTATGTGATCAGGGAGATGTCGGTGCCGCGCCTGCGGACCGCCGCGCGATCCAGGTCTACCGGGGAGCTGAGCGGGGCCAGTTCACCTGCGGTGTTGTAGAGACTGCCGTGTTCGAAGATCAGCACCGGGTCGGGGTCGGCCAGCGCCGGAGCCAGCATGTGGCGGGCGTCCGCGATGGTCGCCGGAGCGAGCACCCGGATGCCGGGGATGTGCGCGTACCAGCCTTCAAGGCTGTGGGAATGCTGGGCGGCGAGCTGCCGGCCCGCGCCCGTCGTCATCCGGATCACGAGTGGAACGGGCAGTTGGCCGCCCGACATGTGCAGCAGGGTGGCGGCGTTGTTGAGGATCTGGTCGAGGGCGAGCAGGCTGAAGTTGACGGTCATGATCTCGACGATGGGCCGGAGCCCGGACAGTGCCGCACCGATGCCCGCGCCCACGAACGCGGACTCCGACAGTGGCGCGTCGCGGATCCGCTCCGGCCCGAACTCCTCCAGCAGGCCGAGGCTCACGCCGAAGCAGCCGCCATACAGGCCCACGTCCTCGCCCATCAGAAAGACCCGGTCATCGGCGCGAAGCGCCTCGCGCATGGCCTCGCGCATCGCTTCCCGGTATGTCGTCTTCCGCTCGTCCGGCCGGCCGGTGCCCATGGTCAGGTCACCTCCGTGGAACGACTGGTGACGTGGCGCAGCAGGCCCTCGACCGACTCCTCAGGTGCCTGCTCGGCAGCCTCCACCGCGGCGTCGATCTCCTCGGTGATCCGGCGCTCGATCCCGGTGAGCTCCGTCTCGCCCAGCTCACCGTCCTCACGGGTACGCTCCATGAGCCGCGTGACCGGATCCCGGGCCTTCCACTGCTCCACCTCCGCCTTGGCGCGGTAGCGGTCCGGGTCGTACATGGAGTGCGCTCGGAAGCGGTAGGTGCGCATTTCGAGGAAGCGCGGTCCCCCGCCGCCCCGAATGCTCTCAGTGGCCCGGCGGGCGGCACGCTCCACGGCCTCGACATCCATGCCGTCGACCGCCCATGCCGCCATGCCGTACGAGGCGGCGCGCAGGGCCAGGTCGGTCTGCGCCTCATGGCGTTCGATAGCGGTGCCCATGGCGTACAGGTTGTTCTCACAAACGAGCAGCAGCGGCAGGTTCCACAGGGCAGCCAGGTTCGCCGTCTCGTGGAACTCCCCCTCCGCGTAGGCACCGTCGCCGAAGAAACAGCAGGTGACACGGGGCTGGCCGCGCATCCGATCGGCGAGCGCGAGCCCGGCGGCCAGCGGGAGCCCGCCGGCGACGATCGCGTTGCCGCCGTAGAAGCGGCGGCGGGCATCGAAGAGGTGCATGGATCCGCCACGGCCCCCGCTGCATCCGGTCGTCTTGCCGTACATCTCGGCCATCACGGCCTCGGCCGGGATACCGCGGGCGAGCGCGTGTCCGTGCTCGCGGTACGTGGCAACCACCGCGTCCTCGGATGTCAGTGCTTCGTTGACGCCGACGGCGACGGCTTCCTCCCCGATGTAGAGATGGACGAAGCCGCGGATCTTCGCGGCGCTGTACAGCTCGACGCAACGCTCCTCGAAGCGCCGGATGCGCAGCATGGCGTGCAGCAACTCGCGACGGTGCTCGGTCCCCGGCCGGCCGGAGACAGGCGCCCGTTCGGATGCAGCCGCAGCCGACGTCGCGGTGATCCGGCCCGTGCTCGCCGTGCTGGCCCCCTGCGTGGAGGGGGAGGCCTTCCGCTTGCGGGTACCGCGGGCGGGGCTCATGCCGATCCCTCCAAGGTGGACAGGTCGCCGGTGGGCAGCCCGAGTTCGCGGGCGCGCAACAGCCGGCGCATGACCTTTCCGCTGCGGGTCCTGGGCAAGTTCTGATCGAAGGCGATCTCCCGCGGCGCCACGGCGGGGCCCAGCCGACGGCGGGCGAAAGCCAGCAGTTCGCGCTTCATCGCCGGCGTCGGTTCGGTGCCGGGGCGCAGTGAGACGAACGCCTTGACGATGTTCCCGGCGACGGGATCGGGCCGTCCTATCACCCCGGCCTCGGCGACCGCCGGGTGTTCCATCAACGCGCTCTCCACTTCGAAGGGGCCGACCAGGTGCCCCGCCGACTTGATGACGTCGTCGGCACGCCCGACGAACCAGAACCAGCCGTCCTCGTCCCGCCTGGCCAGGTCCCCGGTCAGGTACCAGCCATCGGCGAACGCGGCCTCGTACCGCTCCTTGTCGTTCAGATAGCCGCGGAACATGGACGGCCAGCCGGGTCGCAGCGCCAACTCGCCCTCGACACCAGGCGATTCCAGCACCGTCACCTTGCCGTCGGCGATCAGCGCCCGTCCGTCCTCGCCGCGCTCCAGCACAGCCGCCTCGACGCCCGGCAGCGGCCGCCCCATCGAGCCGGGCCGGATCTCGCAGGCGGCAAAGTTCGCGACCATGATGCAACCCGTCTCGGTCTGCCACCAGTTGTCGTGGACGGGTAGGCCCAGCACCTCCTGGCCCCAGACCACGGCCTCGGGGTTGAGTGGTTCGCCGACGGACGCGACGAAGCGCAGTGCCGAGAGGTCGTCGGTGACAGGCAGGTCGTGGCGTCCTTGCCGGGGAGTGGTACGCATGAGCATGCGCAGGGCCGTGGGCGCGGTGTACCAGACACTGACACGCTGCTCGCCGAGGATCCGGTACCAGCGCCGGGCGTCGTAGTCGCCCTCGTCGACCACGAGCGTCACGCCATGGACGAGCGGAGCGATGATGCCGTACGACATGCCGGTGACCCAGCCGGGGTCGGCGGTGCACCAGTACACGTCCTCGGAGTGCAGATCGAGGGCGTATGCCGCCGTGGCGTGGTGAGCGACGACCGCTTCGTGCACGTGGATCGCGCCCTTGGGCGCACCGGTGGTACCGCTCGTGAAGTGCAGCAGCGCCCTGTCTTCGGGAGAGGTCGGCGGGATGGTGAACTGCTCGGGGGCCGCAGCGGTCAGCGCGTCGAACGAGAGGGTGCCGGGCAGTTCCCCGGAACCGGGTCCGACGATGAGGACGTGCGCGAGATCGGGGAGCGACGCCCTGCGGTCCGCGACCTTGCGGCGGTAGAGAGAAGCTGTGGTGACCAGCACCCTGGCGTCGCCGAGCCTGAGACGCTGCTCGACCGGGTCGGGGCCGAAGGCAGAGAACAGCGGACAGAGCACGCTCGCGTTCTTCAGCGTGCCCAGCACTGCCGTGTAGAGCTCCGGACACCGTCCGAGGAGGGTGACCACCACGTCGCCCCGACCGACTCCCAGCGACCGCAGCACGTTCGCGAAGCGCGCCGTGCGACGGGCCAGCTCGGCATAGGTGACGGTCGAGACGGTGTCGTCACGCCCGATGCACCGCAGCGCAACCTTGCCGCCGCGATCGGCGCCGGCGTGTCGGTCGACAGCCTCGTACGCCATGTTCAGCCCGCTGCCACCAGGCAGCCCGGCCAGCGCGGCACGCGCCCGCGACCAGGTGAAATCGGCGCGGGTCCGTTCGTAGTCGGCGAGATTCGGCGTGACGCCCGGTGTGGCGTCCTTACGGATCGTCTCCCAGGTCATAGCGATTCCTTCCGGAGCCTGCCGCTGATTCCAGAGTCGCGGACCCCGGCCTGGCTCGCATGGGCCGAAGGGCCCGGTGAGGAGGCCGGGCGGTCGGCCCGGCACGTCTGCGCGACGCTCGGGCAGCTGGGCCGAGACGCCTCTGGGGGCGGGGTGCGCAGGTAAGCCAGGCATCCCCGTGACGCGGAAACCACCTTTCTCAGCCGGTGATCACCGACTGCCCGCCAGGAGGCCCGAGCGCTGCTGGGCTCACGGCTTGATCGTCAGCACCTGATCAACTGGCCGACGCGGTGTGCGAGGCCCCCGCGGGCCGTATCCCAAGCGCAGGATCATGTGCACATGACCGGTCCCGGAGACCGGGTCGCGCAGGATCCAGCGCAGGTCCGGCCATTCGACGGCCTGCGTCGCGAAGGAGCTGACAAGCCCCTGGAGCGTGCCAAGGAGCAGGACGCGTTCCAACGCCTGGCCCGCGCGGAGCCAGTCGGCCGGTCCGTCGCTCGTGGTGCTGAGTGACGCCAGCTGGGGGCAGCGTTCGAAGTCCGCGTACGCGCGACCGGGCACAGTGCGCCGGCCGGCGAAATCCCGGGTAGGGGCCGAGCCGCCGCGTTTCACGGGACCGAAGGCGTAATCGGGGACGCCGGCGGTGGGCTCCTCGGAAGATGTGCCGTGGGTCCAGCGACGCTGTTCTTCCTCGCGGGGCGCGTCCATGCGGTTGTAGCCCTCGGCATTCATGATCAGGTCGAGCACGGTCTCGCGGTGCGGAGTGGTGAGAAAGGTCAGCTGTGCTCCCTCCCCGGCGGCGGCCGCGGTCAGGGCCGCGCGGACGTTCTCCGGGATCTGGCGCTCCGAGAACGGGAACCGGCTGGTGTGCCGGTCGTGGATTGCGGGATAGAGGCCGGGGAGGGACTCGTCCATGTGCTCGTGCGAATCATCCAGCCGCATGACGGCCAGGAGCGCCGGAGCATGGGGGTCCGGTAGGAGGGTCGTCCTCGTCCGATGCCCGGCATGCGCAGCGGCGACGCGCAGGTTCAGCAGTGCGGCTCCACAGCCCAAGTGCATGCCCCGGGTCGTGGGGTCGGCGCGCGGCATGGCCCGTTCGAGGTCCAGGGAGAGCGTGAAGGTGCGGCTGTGTCGGGCGTAGTCGAAATACCAAGGCTGGGCGTTGTGCATGGACGGCGCGGTGACGGCGTCGGCGACCAGGTGGGTGACCAACGTGTCATCGAGGGCCTGGATGAACACCGGGAGCCTCCCGGGCGGGGCGGAAGCGGATCGATGGATGCCTTCAGCGTGGTGGGAGCGGTTCTTCCTGCGTCAGGGGCCATAGGTCCCTGACGCAGACCGACCGGGCCCCCTTCGGTCCTGCCGACCGTCCGAGGGGGCCGAGTGGCCCATGCCGGGACAGCCGTCGATCCGATCACCCTTGAGATGCGGGGCAAGGCGCCGGGCGCCCGGGCGAAAGGAGCCGGAGATGGAGCACCGCACGATAAGTGAGCTCATGACCAGGCAGGTCGCGAGCGTTCAGCTCGATACACCGTTCAAGGACATCGCGCAGAAACTCGCCGACAGCGCGGTGAGCGCAGTGCCGGTACTGGACGGCCTCGGCAGACCGGTCGGGATCGTCTCGGAGGCCGATCTGCTCCGGAAGGCAGCCGACCAGTCCGATCTCTCCGGCAGGACGCCGTTGCCGCATCTTGAGGCGTGGGAACGGGCACGGGCCGAGGGGCGCACCGCCTCCGAGCTCATGTCGGCTCCTGCGGTGTGCGCGCATCCGGAGTGGACCGTTGTCGAGGCTGCACGTCTGATGGAGGTGCAGCACGTGAAGCGCCTCCCGGTGGTCGATGAGACGGAGGCTCTGTTGGGCATTGTCAGCCGGAGCGACCTGCTGCGCGTCTTCCTGCGCAAGGACAAGGCGATACAGGAGGAGATCACGCGGGAGGTCATCGGACGCACGGCGCGTATCGGGGCCGGCGGTGTGACCGCCGAGGTGATGCAGGGGGAGGTGGCATTGCACGGTTCGGTGGAGGACCCCCTCCTCATTCCGGTTCTGGTCCGCATGTGCACCGGTGTCGACGGCGTCGTCTCGGTCGCCGAGGACCTGAAGCCAACCATGACTGCCGGCCCTGCCGACTCCGTCGAAGGGGCCCAGCTCGATCATGAATGACCTCGTCACCGTCGGCCTGGACGGCAACAGGCGCCTTGGACGCACGCGTCCACCACGGGCCCGGGCCCGACCCCTTTGACGATGTCCCCGCCCCGGGCATACGGGGGCGACAAAGGGATGTGTACCTGGTGCCCTTTCCGTCCCCGTCGCACGGTCGGCCGCCAGGGAAACAGGGCCGGCCGGAGACGAAGGCCGGGCGGCTGCTGTGATGAGGCGGCGGGACAGCATCGCTGTCGCAGGCGCGAACCGCTTCACGGCGGGGCCGGCATGGTGCTCGCCCTGGGGCCGTACATGTCGCTCAGACGATGCCGCGTGGCCTGAAGGCGGCGGGCGACGACGGCGAGGACGCGACGGGTCACCGCCAGGCTGAGGGCCGGGTCCGCTTCGCACAAAGCCCGCACCGCCGTCGCGTCGAACTCATACGCCCGCACGGGGGTGAAGGCCTCCGCACCCATCCGCCAGGCGTACGGCGGCAGGAGCCATGACCATCCCAGCAGGTCGCCATGGCCCAGTGACTCGACGACCACCGGCGGTCGTCCTGCCTCATGGATATCGAGATTGACCGAACCTGTGCGGACGATCCAGAACCGGTCGGCGGGCTTCCCTTCTTCGAAGATCCGCGTTCCTGCCGGAAAGGTCACCTCGCGAGCAAATTGCATCAGGCGTGTGCGTCCCTCCGGTGGAAGCACGTGGAGCAATGGTGCGGTGGTCATGGCACTCTCCCGGTTCCAGGCCGACGACGTGTCGGCCTTGCCTTGCCGGTCACCAACAGAGTGCGCACCCGACCGAGATGCGGGACAAGGGCTGTTCGGCGCGGTGTGGTGGGCCGATGGACCCCAAGACTGAGCCGTTCACCGGTCGGGGTGGCTATCGCGGCGGTCCGGGATGCACGGACGAGGAAGGCTCCCGCCGGCCGGGGGCGTGGCAAGAGGCCGGCGGCAGCCGGGCTTGACCCGCTCGATCTCACCGGCTCCGTACGACGACAACCGGGCAGGGGGCGTGCTGGGTGCAGTGCTGACTGACCGATCCCAGGAGCGCCCCGCTGAAGCCGCCCAGTCCGCGGCTGCCCACCACCAGAAGTGAGGCGCCTCGTGCCGCCTCAAGAAGCGTGGCCGCCGCCGTTCCGTACGTCACAGTCGGCTCGACCCTCGGCGTGCCTCCCCCTTTCACGACGTCCCTGATGGCGTCGTCGAGCGTCTGCCCTGCCCACACCTTCATGTCGCTCGCGAGGGACTGCGGCGCATCGAGCCAGCCGATCGAACCATAAAGGGGCGGGTACTCCCACGCGATCACCGCATTGACGCTGTCATGGGTCCGTTCCGCCTGCCGTACTGCCCAGCGCAGTGCCTCTTTGGACGATTGCGACCCGTCGACCCCGACGACGATGCGGCCGCTTTCCTTCGGTTGGCTGCTCATGGCTACCTCCGCGATGCGACATCCGGCCGGCGCGCCCAGCACCGCCGTGCGCACTCGTGCTCTCCCACCAGCTTCCGATCCACGGGCCACCCCCGCATGTGTCCACAGGGCCACACCACATGCCCTCCCGTCCCGAGGCCGACCAGTCCGTTGTCGGGCCATTGAGCCCCTGTTACGCCTTTCCCCGCACGATGGCAGCTGAGGCCACCCGGCCGTCTCTCCGGCGCTTCGTGCCGGATGCCTCGCCCCACAGGGCCACGGCCGGTCCGCGGCACCCCAGCGCGCCGTATGTCGCCTGGTAGGTCCCGACCGGCCCATGGGTCTGCTTCGGCGCCGCCCCGATGCTGGATACGAGGAAGAGTGCACCCGCAGCCCTGACTGTGGCGGAGGTACGTCATGGGCGGTTCTGTTGTCGTAGGACTGGACGGCACGGGGAACAGCGTGCCGGCGGTCCACTGGGGCGCCGAGGAGGCAGCGGCCCGGGGCTTCTCGCTTCACCTCTTGCATTCCTGGGTCTCCCAGCCCCTGAACGTCCCCATCGCTCAGGAGGCCGCGAACAAGCAGCGTTACGGGGCCGAGGTACTCGGCTCAGCCGAAGCCATGGCGCTTGAGCACCGGCCGCCCTGTCAGGCCTCGCGCTCGACGGTCAGGTCCAGGAAGTGTGTGGAGCAGGAGATGCACGGATCGTGGTTGCGGATCACTCGTTCGCACAGGGCGGTCAGCTCGTCATCGGTGGGAGCGTCACCGGCACGGAGGCGTTCTTGCACTGTGCGGCGCAGATCCTGTTCGATCGCTGCCTGGTTCTGGGCGGTCGGCGGGACGAGGGCGGCCTCGGTGACGGTGCCGTCGGGGTCGAGGGCGTAGCGGTGGTAGAGGAGGCCACGGGGGGCTTCCGTCGCACCGTGTCCGGTGCCCCGCCGCGCGGGTACCTCGACATACGGGCCGGGCGGGGGCTCGTAGGCGTCGATCAGGCGTAGGGCCTCGCCGACGGCGTACAACACCTCGATGGCACGTACGACGATGCTGCGGAACGGGTTGCGGCACACCGTTCCCTCGTATGGGTCGCCCAGTCCGGCCTCCCGTGCGACCTGGCGTACCTCGGGCGGCAGCCAGCGGCCGCTGACGGCGTAGCGGGCGAGCGATCCGGTGAGGTGACGGCGCCCGTCGAGCAGGGAGTGCAGGGCGGTGGAGTGCGGCACCTGGGTCTCGACGACGTGATCGATGAACGTGTCGAGTGGGAAGGTGCGGGTGGGCAGCGCACGGTCCGTGTCCGCGGGCAGGCCGGCGGAGCCCGGGGCGGCCATCGCCGTGGGGGTCCCGGATTCGATGGCGTAGGTGCCGGGTTCGGCGAGCGCGAGCAACTCGGTGTCGATGCCGGCATCGGGGAAGTCGAAGCCGGCCACCCAGCGCACGGTCGCCTCCGCGTCGTCCCGGGCACGCTTCAACCGTTCTGCGAGGGGCCGCAGTTCCGACTTCGTCGGTACTCGGTGGAAGCCGCCGAGACGTACGTTGACCGGATGAATGGCGCGGCCGCCGAGCAGTTCCATGATGGCGTTGCCGGTCTGCTTGAGACCGAGGCCCCGCTCCACGTCGGTGCGGTGGGTGCGCGCGAGGTCGATGACGCTGTCGCCACCGAGGAAGTCCGGGGCGTGCAGCAGGTAGATGTGCAGGGTCTGGCTTTCGATCCACTCGCCGCAGTAGAGAAGTCGGCGCAGCGCTGCCAGTTGCCCCTCCACGACGGTGCCGCAGGCGTCCTCGACCGCGCGGCAGGCGCTCATCTGGTAGGCGACCGGGCAGATCCCGCACACCCGCGAGGTGATGTCGGGCGGCTCGGTGTAGGAGCGTCCGCGCAGGAAAGCCTCGAAGAAGCGCGGGGGTTCGTAGATCTTCAGCTGAGCCGCGGCGACTTCCCCGTCGACGAGGCGCAGGTGCAGCGCCCCCTCCCCTTCGACACGGGCGAGCGATTCCACCCGCAGCACCTTCGATTCGCGGCGGGTCACTCCGGGAGTTCCTTTCGTACGGCTGCCTCGAACTCCGGCGCGGCGGTGTTGAACGTGCGCAGCACCCGCACCACGTCCAGGGTCTCTATGCCATCGCGGCGCAACAGCGGGATGAAGGAGGGGAAGTTGGTCGAGTTCGACGGGCCGAAACAGCCGTAGCAGCCCCGGTTGTACGTGGGACACAGTGCGCCGCAGCCGGCGTGGGTGACCGGCCCGAGACAGGGGGTGCCGTGCGCGACGGTCACGCAGACGTTGCCTCGCCGCTTGCACTCGAAGCACACGCTGTGGGCGGGCACGTCGGGCGTCCGGTCGGCCAGATATGCGGTGATGACCTCGATGAGCTGCCCACGGTCGATGGGGCAGCCGCGCAGTTCGAAGTCGACCGGGACGTGTGCGCTGATGGGGGTGGAGGTGGCGAGGGTCTCGATGTAGTCCGGCCGGGCATAGACGGCGGCTTGGAACTCTGCGACGTCGGCGTAGTTGCGCAGCGCCTGGACACCGCCCGCGGTGGCGCAGGCTCCGATGGTGACCAGGCGGCGGGACGCGGCCCGGATCTGCTGGATCCGCTCGGTGTCCTGGGCGGTCGTGACCGATCCTTCGACCAGTGACAGGTCGTACGGTCCCGGGCCGGGCGCACTGGAGGCCTCCAGGAAGTGGGTGATCTCCACCCGCTCGGCGATGCCGAGGAGTTCGTCCTCGCAGTCCAGCAGGGTGAGCTGGCAGCCGTCACAGGAGGCAAACTTCCACACTGCCAGCTGAGGGCTCCTCTCCTGCACCGCAGTCATGTCACAACTCCCGTACGGCAAGGAGGGGTTCAGCTCGGGTCCAGGTGACCACCGGCCCGTCGAGACACAAGAGCAGCGGGCCGAGCTGACAGTGGCCGCAGTGGCCGGTGCCGCAGTGCATGGTGCGTTCCAGGGAGATCCGGATCCGGTCCGGATCGAGGCCGCGATGGGCAAGTTCGCGGGCGGTGGCCCGGATCATCACCTCGGGCCCGCAGACGAACGCGGTCGCGTTGCCCGGGTCGAAATCGGCTCGGTCGAGGAGGGCGGTCACCACGCCCACGTCCCCTTGCCAGGTGTCGTCGGGGCGGTCGACCGTGACCTGGATGCGGGCTCCGGCCTTCCGCCAGTCGTCGATGTCGTGGGCGCAGACCAGGTCGCCGGGGGTTCGGGCACCGATCAGGATGTTCGGACGCCCGAATCGCTGCGGTGCGGCGAGCGCGTCACGCACCAGCGGCCGCAGCGGCGCGAGTCCGAGGCCACCGGCGACGACCACCAGGTCACGTCCGGCTTCGGCGAGCAGGTCCCAACCGACTCCCAGCGGGCCTCGCACCCCGGCGGTCCGCCCTGGCCGGAGGTTGTACAGGGCTCGGGAGACCGCGCCGACCGCTCGGACGGTGTGGGTCAGCCGGTGCCCCTCGATGCCGCTCAGCGACAGCGGGATGTCGCCGACGCCGAAGGCGTACACCATCGCGAACTGCCCCGGAACGAACGGCGGCAGTGCCGATGCCACGGGTTCCAGGACGATCTCGGCGGTGTCAGGAGTCTCCTCCGTGCGTCCTACCACCCGGTACGGCAGCGGCACCAGGTGCGGGCGAGCGGCCATCATGGTGCTTCCCCGCCGGCCGCCACGGCTCTGCCGCCGGGCGGGCCGTACAGGTCCAGAAGGCGGGTACGGGCGGCACGCAGCCGTCGGCCGATGGCCACCGCGGCCACGCACCGCGTGATGGCGAGACCGAAGACGGGGTCCTCGTCGATCTCTTCCCGGACCTGTTGCGCGTCGAACTCGTACGCCTCGACCGCACTCCGGGTCCGTGCGCCCAGGTGCCAGCGGTAGGGCTCGAACAGCCAGGACCAGCCCAGCAGTTCGCCCTCGCCCAGGGTCTCGACGACCGTCTCGCCGCGGCCCGGTTCCTGCACGTCGAGGGCGATGCGTCCGGAGCGGACGACCCAGAACCGATCGGCCGCTCCGCCCTCGTCGAAGAGGCGCCGGCCCCCCGGAAAGGACACGTCGTGGGCGAGGCCGAGAAGTTGGTCACGAGGGCCGGGGGGCAGTGCACTCAGGAAGCCGTGCCCGCCGGCCGTCATGGAGCGGCCCCCTCCGGTCCGCCGGCGGCCTGGCGCTCCTGGTGCAGGGCATGGGCCTCCTCGGTGATGTCGATGCCGACCGGGCACCACACGATGCACCGCCCGCAGCCGACACAGCCCGAACTTCCGAACTGGTCGTACCAGGTACCGAGTTTGTGCGTGGCCCACTGCCGGTAGCGGCTGTGCCCGGACGCCCGTACCGGTCCGTCCGGCAGGTGCGAGAACTCCAGGTCGAAGCAGGACTCCCAGCGTCGCCACCGCTCGGCGTGGTCCCCGCTGAGGTCGGTCACGTCCTCGGCGGTGGTGCAGAAGCACGTCGGGCACGCCATGGTGCAGTTGCCGCAGGTCAGACAGCGCGAGGCGACATCGTTCCAGCGGTCGGCGTGCAGGGTGTCGCGCATCAGCAACTGCAGGTCCACGGGCGGCATGCTGCGTCCCATGCGGCCTGCCGCCTCCGCGACCGTCTCCCGAGCCGCGGACTCGGTCGCACTGTCGGCGGGCCGGCGTGGAAGTTCGGCCAGCACGGATGCGCCTTCGTCGCTTCCGGCCCGTGCCCAGAACCGGTGGCCGCTGCCGTCCACCACCTCCGTCAGGGCCAGGTCGTAGCCGGCATCGACGCCCGGCCCGGAGCCCATGGAGGTGCAGAAGCAGGTGGCGCCCGGCTCGGTGCATTCCACGGCCACCAGGAAGGCCCGTTCCCGGCGAGCTCGGTAGCGGCTGTCGGTGTGCGGACCACCGGACAGCACACGGTCCTGCACGGCGATGGCCCGCAGATCGCAGGGCCGCACCCCGAGGAACGCGTACGACGGCGGTGGTGCGTTTTCCTCGGCCACGGTCAGCCCGCCGTCGGCCCCGCGGTCGGCCGTCCACTCCCGCTCTCGCTGCGGGTGCAGATATGTCTTCCACGACTGCGGCCCCGCACTGTGCGCGAACGCCGCGCCGTCCTCGCGCGGGCGCAGCCGGTAGTGCCCGGCTTCCAGCTCGACGCCCCAGCCGTAGGGCAGCTCCGCACCCTCGGCGATTTCGGCCAGCACGATGGCCCCGTCTCGCACGGTCGGCCCGATGACCGTACGGCCACGCGCGGCCAAGGCCCTGATCAGTTCATCCAGCCCGTCCTTGCCGATCACCGCGGTGGTTCCGTCGCCCGTCATCGCCCGCCTTCCGGCATGCAGCATGCCAACCCGGTCAGTGTGTGTCCGCACTGATCCAGCGCATGGCCGACGGGCCTTCCTGTGGCCCATACGGCCCCCGTCGACCACCCGGACGGGCTCGTACAGCAGCCCGTCACCGCTGCATCGGAGCTTCCAGGCCCAGGCGGGGAAGTCATCACGCCATGGAGACTTCTGCCGCCGCTGCGCGGATCGCCGTCATCGGTGTCGGCAATGCCTACCGCCGCGACGACGGCGTGGGCTGGACCGTGGTGGCCGACCTCGCGCAACGCAGGAAGCAGAACCCGCTCCCCCACGACATCGGATTCACCTGCACCGACGGCGATCCGACGCGGCTGATCAGCGCCTGGGAAGACGTCCGCCTGGCCATCGTCGTGGACGCCGCACGCGCTCGCCCGGCCCGGCCCGGCCGCGTGCAGAGGCTACGGCTCGGGGGCGGTATGCCACGCACACCTCGGGGGAAGACCGGCTCGCACGGCTTCGCGCTCGACGACACCGTCCGGCTCGCCCACGCATTGGACCGGCTGCCCGGAGAGCTGCTCGTCTACGTCGTCGAAGTCGCCGACATCGGTCTCGGCTCTGGACTGTCACCGCAGGTCGCAGCCGCCGTCGGACCGCTCGTCCGACGCATTGAGGAGGACATCGTGCACCGCGCTGTTGCCGGACAGTGACCGGAGGGTCTGGGGCGGCCGGAAGCCCTGGCCTCAGGCTCCTCCACGGGGCCGGTCGGGCCCTCCCGGGGAAGACAGCCAACCCCTTCCTGCCGTGCTGCCGCGGGACTGCTGCACGCCGTACTCAGTCGTGGGGGACCATGGCCACGGGGCAGGTCACGTGGTGGATGGCGGCGTGCGCGACCGGGCCGACGCGCGGCGCGAGAAACGGTCGGTGCCGTCGCCGGCCGACGGCCAGGAGTCCGGCCTCCGGCGCCGTCTGGACAATGGCCCGGGTCGCGCTCTCCGGCAGCACGGTCAGCTCCACCGGAACGTCGGGGAAGCGGGCACGCCACGGACTGATGACCTCCCGCAGCTCACCGTCCGCCTGCCTGGCGACTTCCGCCGCGGCATCCGGGTCCACACCCCAGGGCGCGTAGGCCTGCACAGGGAGCGGACGCCCGTGTACCACCTGTAGCGGAATTCCACGACTCGCCGCCGCGTCGAAAGCAAATGCGAGGAGCGGTTCGCAGGGTCCATTCAGGCTCACGCCGACGACGACCCGTGATGCTGCGCCATGGGGGGTACCCGTGGACCCAGCAGCGTCCGGTTGCGCACGGTCGCTCGCCCGGACCAGGACGACCGGCCCGTCGGCCCGGCCCATGACGTCCAGGCTGACATCGCCGAGCGCAAAGCTCTCCCACGCGCCGAGAGCCCGCGAACCCAGCACGACCATCCGCGACTCCTCCGCAGCGCGCAGCAGTGCGGGCTCGGCCTCGGAGCCCACCAGATCCTCAATGATCTGCAGATGCGGATGGCGTTCGCGCACCACTTCCAGGGCCTGGCGCACGATCCGTCGTGCACCGGCGTTCTGATCGCGATCGGGCGGTGTGTCCGCCGCTTCGGCGGCGAGCAGTATCCAGGCATGGAGAAGCCGCAGCACGAAGTGCCGCCGGTCGGCTTCGTCGGCTGCCCACTGTGCAGCTGCCAGACTTTCTGGTGAGCCGTCGAGTCCGACAGTGATGATTTCCGGCTCCATGCCTGCCCTTCCTTCGGGAACGGACGGAGAAAAGAAACCGTCCTGACCGGCTTATGACGCCGGGGCTCCGGAGGGCAGACGTACCACGTTCGCCGGCGGCGAGCGGTACGTACATGCCGTGTGATCGAGATTGCTCCATGGTCCGCCTTCCGGCCAATGAGCCGATGGGCGCTACGAGGGGACCGAACAGGCCACCGTTCAGGGTGCTCATCCGTCCGCGGTCACTACCGTGGGTGGTGTGACCGCACCGCCTGGGCGGCCATATCGGAGGGTGTGGTGGGTGAAGAGATGCCTGGCCGATTCGGAGCCACGGAGAGGCAGGTCGTGGCGCTTCCGGAGGAGTTGCAAGAACGCCTCCAGACGGTGGAACGGAGCGGGGGCGGACTGCCCCGTCTGCTCGTCGAAGCGGTGCTGTCCGTGGGCAAGGGGCTGGAGCTGCCGCAGGTACTGCGCCGCATCGTCGAGGCCGCGACCGTGCTCGTGGACGCCGAATACGGGGCGCTCGGCGTGCTCGGCGACGACTCCCACATCTCCCAGTTCCTGACGGTAGGAATCACCGAGGAGGAGGCCGAGTCCATCGGCGGGCTGCCGGCGGGCCACGGGATTCTGGGAGAGCTGATCGGCCATCCCGTGCCGCTGCGCCTTGCCGAGCTGGGCGAGCACCCGTCGTCGTACGGTTTCCCGCCAAATCACCCGCCGATGCGGTCGTTTCTCGGGGTACCTGTCAAGGTCCGCGACAAGGTCTTCGGCAATCTCTACCTCACCGAGAAGCGCGGGGGCAGGGAATTCGACGCCGAGGACGAGACCGTGCTGTCGACGCTGGCGGTGGCGGCAGGTGTGGCCATCGAGAATGCCCGGCTGTACGAGGAAGCCCGCTACCGCCAGCGGTGGCTGGCGGCCAACGGTGAGATCGTCGCGGGGCTGCTGCCCGGAGCGGGCGGGGCCGACGTCCTGGAGACGATCGTGGACCACGCGGTGCGCATCCTCTCCGCCGACCTCGGTGTGCTGGCGCTGCCCGAGGACGACGACACCTTGCGGGTGGCGCTCGCCATCGGCGTGGATGCCGAGGCACACCGAGGCCTGCTCCTCCCCCACCGTGGATCATTCGCCGGCGCGGCACTCACTGCCGGAAGCTCCTTGATCAGCCTCGACGTCGAGCACGATCCCAGGATCACCGCCGGCCCGCCCCGGTGGGCCGGGCTCGGCCCCGCGGTCGCCGTTCCGATGACCGCCGGCGAGCGGGTGCGCGGCGTGCTGCTGCTGGCACGGCTCCACGGCCGTGCGCCGTTCACCGAACCGGAGACCAAGCCGCTGCTGACCTTCGCCGGTCAGGCGGCCCTTGCCATGGAGATGGCTGATCAACGCCAGGGCGCCGAGCAGTTGACCCTGCTCAGGGACCACGAACGCATCGCACGTGACCTGCATGATCTGGCTATCCAACGGCTCTTCGCCACAGGGATGACGCTCCAAAGTGCGCTGCGCTTTGTTGATCACCCGGAAGCCAGCGAACGCCTGTTGCGGGCCGTGGACGATCTCGACGAGACGATCAAGATCATCCGGTCCACCATCTTCGGGCTCCGCACGCACGACACCAGCCGGGCCGCCCACGGCCTGCGGGTCCGCACAGTCACCGTGGTGGAGCAGGCCAGCCGCACGCTGGGCTTCACCCCGGCGCTTCACATGGAGGGGCTCATCGACACAGACGTGTCGGCCGAGATCGCCGAACATGTGCCTGCCGTGCTCGGAGAGGCGCTGAGCAACATCGCACGGCATGCACACGCCAGCGCCGCGGACGTCGCACTGGTCGTTCGTGACGGAGTCCTGACACTCACGGTGAAGGACAACGGTGTGGGCACGCCGGGCGACGGCCGGCACAGCGGGTTGCGCAACCTCACGATGCGGGCAGAGAGCCTGGGCGGTGCGATGACCCTCGAGTCACCGTCCGAGGGCGGTACGACACTGGTGTGGCGAGTACCGCTGCGTCTTCCCTCGAGGTGACCCTCGCCGCACCGCACTCCTCAGCTCTGATGCGGCCCGGCGTCCGCATCAGGTGGCGCGGTGGCCTGGGTGGCGAGGACTGCCGCCTGGATACGTTGCTCCACACCGCGTTTCGCCACCAGGCGGGAGATGGGGTTCTTGACGGTCTTCTCGGACAGGTAGAGCCGCTTGCCGATCTGGCGATTCGTCATGCCCTCGCCGATCAGGCCGAGGCCCTCTCTCCTGAGGGGGAGCCCGGACAACGCATCTGCGTCGGACCCCGCATCGGATTTCTCGCCCCGCAGACGGTTCATCAGCCGCGCCGTGGTTGCCGGATCGAGCATCGAGCGCCCGGAGCCCTCCGGCTGGCACGGCGTCCACCTCCGCTCCTGTCCACCCTGACCCCGGCCGCAGCCGCCGTGCCAGGGCTGAACGGCCCCCATACCTGCCGCGCACTGGCACCCGCACAGTCACCGGGTGGGGCCGTTCGGCCCCTCTCCTGATTCCGCCGGACATGCGACGGTCGGACTACGGGAGAAAGAGGTGCGTGATGCCTCCCTCGAAGATCCGCTGGCCTTGGCAGCACAGCCCCCTCAAACGCAGCACCGACGTGGCGGAATCCTGGATGATTCTGGCCACCGGGTTACTCATTGCCGTGCTGGCTCCGACTGCCGGCGTGGTGGCCGGGAGCGCAGTGGAGGCCGCACCCCAGCAGCAGACCCGCCAGTGGCACAGTGTCTCCGCCGTGGTGACCAAAGATTCTCCCACCCGCATCGGTGGCGATCCCTCGGGCAGCGTGGGCGCCAAGCCTCATACGACAGTGCGATGGACGGCCTCGGACGGCACGCTCCGGACCGGAGAGACCACCGTGGCACCGGGCGCGAAGGCGGGCGATCGGACCACCGCCTGGCTCGACCGGCACGGTTCCGTGGTGCGCAACCCCGTCACTCCGCAGGATGCGGTCGCCGAAAGCATTGCGATCGGAACGGTGGCTGCGTCCAGCACCGGCCTGCTGTTCCTCGGCGCCGAGAGGGCCGGGGCGGGACTGCTGAACCGCCGACGCTACGCGCAGTGGGAGAAGGAATGGGCGCAGGCGGACCCGGAAGGGCACCACCGCCAGAGGTGAACTGCCGCGAGGCTGCCGCATCGTTCGACTCAACGGGTGCGACACCCCGCGCCGCGGGGCCGCGAGGCGAACGATGGACTACACCGGCTCCTGGTAGGGAGCCTCGCGCCGGTAGGTGAGGCGGTTGACGACCGCAGTGACGCCGTCGACCTGTCGCATCATCCGTATCGCGACGGCCACTTGACCGCTGCTCTCCAGGCTCCCCTCAACGGTCACCAGACCGTCATGGACCGACACCTCTATGCTCTGCGGGCTCAGCCACAGCGCCCGCACCACGATCTCGTCCATTACTTCGTCGCGGATTGCGGAGTCCGGACGGACGAAGACCTGCAGCACATCACGCCGTGTGACCATGCCGACGAGCCGTGCCTCCTCATCCACCACAGGAAGCCGCTCGACGCCGCTCGCACTCATGAGGCGGGCCGCACGGACAACGGAGTCATCGGCGCGGACCGTGCGAGCCGGCACCGACATCAACTCGGCGGCAACGGGGGTGGCGCCACGTGCGGTCCTGTGCCGCACAGGCTCCAGGTCCGTGGCGGACACCACGCCGATCACCTTGTCATCGCCATCCACCACGGGCAGGCCGCTGATGTCGTACTCCGCCAGCCACCGCACCATTTCTTCGGCGGACGTCCCGCTGTACGCGCGGACGACGTCTCCGGTCATGACGCTTCCCACCTGTCGGCGCTTCATCTCCTGCCCTCTCTCGGCTCGTGCCCGGCCTCACGGAAGCCGGCGCAGGTAGGGGTCACGCGCGTGGCGCGGCAGCAGACGGACTCGGGCATCGACGACGGTAATGCCGTCCGGCCCGGCGACAACCGGATTGCATTCCGCCTCGGCAAGCTCGGGAAGGTCGTCCGCCATCCTGGAGAGGCGTGCCAGCAGGTCCTCCAGAGCTGCCACGTCGGCCGGGTCGCTGCCCCGGTAACCGAACAGCAGGGGCGCACACCGCGGTGCGGTGATGAGCTCGTGGACATCGGTGTCGGTGAGAGGAGCAAGGCGCGCGGCGTGGTCGGCGAGCAGCTCGCTGATGGTCCCGCCGAGGCCGAAGAGGAGCAGCGCTCCGAAGACTTCGTCCTGTACGACTCCGGCCAGCAACTCCGCGCCACGGGCAGCCATCGGCTGGACCAGAACTTCGGTCATCGCGGTGCCGAGGCGGCGGGTCAGATCACGGTAGGCGGAGCGCACTTGGGACTCCCCGTGCAGTTCCAGGAGGACGGCGCCCCGCTCGCTCTTGTGAAGGAGCCCGGGCCCCTGTGCCTTGAGCACCGCCGCACCATCGGGCCCCGCCAGGCGTGCAGCAGCATCGACAGCTTCCCGCTCCGTGGTGACGCATGCCTGCGGCAGCCGGGGGATGCCGTAGCAGCCGAGGAGCCGTGCGGTCTCCCGCACATCCAGCCAGCCGCCGGCCGGATCCCGCGCGAGAAATGCCTCCACGAGGGCATGTGCACCCGGCTCGTCGATGCCTGCCGGCTCCACGCTCCTGCCCGGTGGCCTGGCCAGCCAGCGTGCCCGTTCGGCGGCATGGAACAGGGCCTGGGCCGCCGACTGGGGTTCGCCGTAGGAGGGCACCGCCGGACCGTCTTCCGTGCGCAGCAAGCGGACGCGCTCCGGCTGATCGAGCAGCGCCGCAACAAGCGGTACACCGGGACGCCCCTTCGGCGCTGATGTCGCCGCAGTGACGAGATCGGCACCGACAGCCGCGTTCAAAGCGGTAGGCACCAGTGCAACCAGGACGGCGTCCGCCGCTCCGGAGCGCGCGAGCCGGCCTACGCACTCGCTCAATTCCTGCGCGCTCACTTCCGGTGTGGTGTCGACCGGATTTCCGGCACTGGCACCTGCCGGCAACAGGGCCAGCAGCTTCCCCCCGAGGTCCGACCCCCACTCGGGGACGGTCAGTCCCGCATCCACGCAGGCATCCGCAGCCAGCACTCCGGCGCCCCCGGCGTTCGAGACCACGGCGACCCGCCCGCCCGCAGGAAGCGGCTGGGAGTGCAGCAGCGCCGCGGTGTCCAGCAGCTCACCAAGGGTGCGGGTGGCGGTCAGGCCGGCCTGGGTGAACAGTGCCCGGCGGGTCATGGTGGGGGTTGCCGCTGCCGCCGTGTGCGAGGCGGCAGCACGACGGCCTGCTTCCGAGCGCCCGGCATCGACCGTGAGCACCGGCATACGGCGGGCAACACGCCGCGCCGTACGGGAAAAGGCCCGAGGATTCCCGAACGACTCCAGGTGCAGCAGCGCCAGTTCGGTCCTGCCGTCGCCCTCCCACCACTGCAGAAGATCATTGCTGCTGACATCGCGTTTGTCACCGAGCGAGACGAAGCTGGAAATGCCGATACCCAGGCGGGAGAGCCCGTCGAGAAGCGCGATGCCCACTCCGCCGGACTGCACCGCGACCCCCGCGGTACCCGGCACCGGCTTCGTCACGGCGAAGGTCGCGTCCATGCGAACGGACTCCTCCGTGTTGGCAATGCCCAGACAGTTGGGGCCGACCATCCGCATACCCCAGTGGCGGCATGCCTCGGTCAGCTCCGCGATCGCGCCGTCGTCCAGACCGGAGGCCAGGACCACCAGCGCTCTGACTCCGGCCTTGCCGCACTGGACCACCGTGTCGCAGACAGCGGCAGCCGGTGTCGCGATGACGGCGAGGTCGGGCGGGTGAGGAAGGTCGGTGACGGATGCGTGGGCGGGGATGCGCAGCACGGCGTGCGCGTGCGGGTTCACTGCGTAGAGCGACCCGTTGAAGTGGGCCTCACGCAGGTTGTGCAGTACGGCCCGGCCGGCCGAACCCGATCGGGTTCCGGCTCCGATCACCGCGAGGGAGCGGGGACGCAGAAGTGGCTGCAAGCTCGCGGTGCCGGCGGTGCGGCCCCGGTTGTCCAGCGCTGCCAGATAACGTTCGTCCGGTTCGAGCCGGATGACCCCGCGTACCGTGGCTCCGTCGTACTGACGTGTGACGCGCAGGCCGAGGTCGGCGAAGACCTTATGGATGAGGTGGTTGTCGGCGAGCACATCGGCGGTGAAAGCGGAAACGCCGTTCTCGCGGGCGATGTGGACGAGGTGCTCCAGCAGCAGCGTGCCGACGCCTCGGCGGTGGAAGTCGTCGGCGACCGCCAGGGCGATCTCGGCGGAGGTGGCGTCGTCGCCGAGTTCGTACTCGGCGACGCCGATGAGCCGGTCGCCCTGTACCGCCACCAGCGTGCGGTGGCCGGCTTCTGGGGGCGCGCAGAGCCGGTCGGCGGCCTGCTCGCCGGAGCGGCGGCTCACCACGAAGAACCGGCTGCGCAGACTGTCCTCGGACATGTCGCCGTAGAGCCGAAGCACCGGTCCACGATCGTCCGGGCGCGCCGGACGGAGCCGGACCGTACTTCCGTCGGACAGCAGTGCACAGACCTCTCGCGCGCCGGAGGCTGTGTCCGTCCTGGCGGTTCCATTCCTCACGGCCTCTCCCTCTTACGATCCGTCCTCGTGGGCCATCGGCCCGAGGGCCCTCCGATGCCCCCCGGAGCCGTCCGGAGGTACCGACGCTCTCCCTACGACTCTGTGTGGGGCCGCGCATCGTGCAGCTCCTCCTCCCCCGTGAACGGGCCCCTACGGATGCTCGAAGTGGCGGCCCACCACCGGCCCTGTCCGTTCGGGCTCCGCTCCCTCGAGGTCGAACGTCACATCCACGACCCCCTCGACCGCCCGCACCAGCCGTGCCGCCACGGAGAGGAGCGACTTGTTGCGGATCCGGCCGCTGAGCGTGACCACCCCATCGGTGACGCTGACCGACATCTCCTCTGCGGAACCGGCGAACAGCCGGCCCACGACCTCCGCACGTACTTCCGCCGCCAGGTCCTCGTCGGACCGGAGAAAGACCTTCAGCAGGTCCGAGCGACTCACGATGCCCTGGAGCATCCCCCCGCTGTCGACCACAGGAAGCCGCTTCACGGACTTGCACGCCATCGTCCGCGCCGCCTGCGCGAGGGAGTCGCCGGCGTGCACCGTCAGGGCGGGCGTGGTCATCAGCTCCCCTGCCGTCAGAGCGCCGGCCTTGCGCACCCCGTCCGACCGCCGCAGCTGTTCCATCCGGTCGGGGTTCGCTTCCCGGAACTCCTCCTTGAGCAACAAATCGGCCTCGGAGACCACGCCGACCACCCGCCCCTCCCCCACAAGCACAGGCAGCGCGCTGACTTTCCACTGCTCCATCGTCTCGACGATCTCCTTGAAACGCGCCTCCTGACCGATAGCCACCACCGTCTGCGTCATCACATCGCTGACCGTGCACGGGGTGTGCTCCATGACGCCTCCTCGGTACGGACTGCCGTCGCGCGGCCGCTGCGACACCTTCAGCTTGCGCGTGGCCGTCCGTGCCGGGCAGGGGCCGTCCGGCCCCTTCGTCTGCTGATCGGCAGTCGGGTTCGACGCAGTAGCCCGTGCCACGCGCACTCCGTCCGCGCCACCCGTTGGGCCGGTCGGCCCGTGAGGAGGCCCTGCGGCCCATCCCCTCGGCCGTGCACTCCGCGCAGCGTGGAGAGGCAAGGATGCTTTCGCCCCCCGAGGTACGCGATGACGCGCCCCGGGACCGTCGGTGTGGACGGATCACCTGCGGGCCTGGCCGGCGCCGACTGGGGAGCGCGGGAGGCGCAGCTCAGGACGGCATTGGCACGCCGTCCGGATGCCCGCGAACTCCCCCTCGTCGTCGACCACTTCAAGCAGCTCATCAAGGCAGCAGCCAACGAGGACTGCCCACAGGACCCGACCGGGCAACTGCAACGCGCCGGGCATGCCGTGAAGCACTTCGCCCGGGCCGAAATGCGACGGTTCGGGAACGACGAACTCGACAGCCCCGACCTGATCCGATACAGCTCCGGACTCATCGCCCGGCTCGCCCCGGTGACGTACCGGCAGTTCCTCGGATGCCCCGGACGGACCAGTCGTCGGGCGACGCATCCACCGCACTGGCAGCGACATCTGCTGCTGGCCTTCGAGCATGCCGTCGCCTGCGAGGACGTCGGCGGGGCCGTGCCGGCTTGTTGCAGCGGGGTCGGGTTCGGTCCGGAACCGCGGGCTGCGGAAGCCCGGGGCGAGGTTCTCCTGGTCGACGTCGACAGGCTGTACCACGGCGAGTGACCGCCGGCCCGCGTTCAAGCGGTCAAGCGGTCAAGCGGTCGCACAGATGGTTTCGACGAAGTGCCCGACCTTCTTTTCTGCCAGGTGCCGGGCAAGGTCGGCTTCGCTGATCATGCCGACCAGCCGGTGGTCGTCGATGACCGGCAGCCGCCGGATCCGGTGCTCCTCCATGGCCTTCAGGACCTGTTCCGCTCCGGCGTCGGCATCGATGGTGATGGGCTTGCCCTGCGCGAGTTCACCAGCCGTCATGGTGTGCGGGTCCTTGCCCTTGGCGAGGCATTTGAGGACGATGTCGCGGTCGGTGATGATCCCGTGCAGGCGGTCGTCGGGGCCGCAGAGGGGCAGTGCGCCCACATCGAGCTCGCGCATCCGACGTGCCGCGTCCACCAGGGTCTCGCTCTCCTGCACACAGGTGGCACCCCTGTGCATGATGTCTCGTGCGGTGGTCATGGCGGTGACTCCCTCAAGTTCTTCCGGTGGGGGCGGGCACGGGCCATGTCCCCTCGTGCGCCGCCCCGTGGGGCCTGGAATCAGTCTCCGGAGTGCGGGCCGTACATGAAATGGGTCGAATGGGCCAGCCTCGGGTCGGGCGGCCACGGCGTCCGCCTGACTGCGAGACGTCCGGCCTCGCCCGCGGGGCGAGCGGGGCAGGACCCGTGCTGTCACATTTCGTGCGGCAGGTCACGGGAATAGCGTGGAAGGGAGACGCCCGCGGTGGCCGGCACCGGCCGTCCGGCGGAAGAGCCGCGTCGTGGGAGGCCTCGTCGAGGAGCCATCCAAATGTTCACATCAGTCCGCCTACCGGGCCGGCATCCGACGCGATCGGTCAAACCGGGGCCGCCACGCGAGCCGCCCAAGCCGCCGGCTTCGCAACCCGGGCCCACTTGGCGCCCGTGGCTGCTGCCCGTCGTTCTGGTGATCGTGTTCCTGGTCCTCCTCATGCGCTCCCAGCCCTCGCCAGGGGTGTCGGTTTCGTACAGCCAATTCCTCGGCAAGGTGAACACGGGCCAGGTCAAGACGGTCGACATCGACGACAAGGGAGCTGTCGACGGAACCCTCAAAGACGGACGGAAATTCACCACCCAGATCCCCACCGCACTGGACAACAGCAGCCTTGAGCAACAATTGCGGTCCGAGAAGGTGGACATCACCGCCTCCCACGGCGGCGGCAGCGGCCTGGGGACGCTGCTGGCATTCGTCCTGCCGCTGGTCCTTCTCGGTGCGCTGTTCCTGTGGACCGGACGGAAGGCCGCCCGCACGCTGTCCGGGGGACTGAGCGGCATCGGACGGTCCCGGGCCAAAATCATCGAGGCCGAGCGGCCGACCACCCGCTTCGTCGACATCGCCGGATACGAGGGCGCCAAGCAGGAGATCAGCGAGGTCGTCGACTTCCTGCGCCACCCGGAGCGGTACGCACTGGCCGGAGCCAAGGGACCACGCGGAGTGCTCATGGTCGGGCCACCGGGCACCGGCAAGACGCTGCTGGCACGTGCCGTCGCCGGCGAGGCCGAGGTCCCGTTCCTGTCAGTGACCGGATCGGCGTTCGTGGAGATGTTCGTCGGGGTCGGCGCCTCCCGGGTCCGCGACCTCTTCGCCGACGCACGCAAACGTGCCCCCTCGATCATCTTCATCGATGAGATCGACGCCGTCGGGAGCCGCCGCGGCGGGGTGCGTCTGGGCGGTAACGACGAACGCGAGCAGACCCTCAACCAGCTCCTGGCCGAGATGGACGGCTTCGACCAGAGCAGCGGCATCGTGGTACTCGCCGCGACCAACCGGCCCGAAGCCCTCGACACGGCGCTCCTGAGACCCGGACGCTTCGACCGGCATGTGACCGTCCCGCTGCCGAACCAGGCCGAGCGAGCGGCGATCCTGATCGTCCACGCCCGCGGCAAGACACTTGCACCCGACGTCGACTGGGATGTCGTGGCGCGAGCCACGCCCGGTTTCTCCGGAGCCGATCTCGCGAACCTCGTCAACGAGGCAGCCATCCACGCGGTCCGCGCGGGCGGCACCGTCATCTCCGCCCAGGACCTGGACTCCGCCCGCGACCGGGTGCTCCTCGGTCGGCGGGAAACCTCCAACGCCCTGCTTCCCGAAGAACGCCATGCGGTCGCCGTCCACGAGTCCGGGCATGCCCTCGTCGCGGCTCTGTGCGAGCACGCCGACCCGGTCGCGAAGGTGACCATCCTGCCCTCCGGACCGACCCTCGGCGCCACCGAGCAGCTCCCCGAAGCCGAGCGCCACCTCTACAGTGAGGGCTATCTGAACGATCTGCTGACCGTCCGGCTCGGCGGCCGGGCCGCCGAACTCGTCGCCTTCGGCGAGGGCTCGACCGGCGCCGCCGACGACCTGGCCGGCGCCACCCAGATCGCCGGCCGCATGGTCCGCGACTTCGGCCTGTCCCCCGCCCTCGGCCCGGTGGGCTACGCCTCGGGCGCCCCTCAACGCCTCGGCGGAGAGCCCCCCGAAGCAGCCCTGCAGCGGCCGTACTCCGAGCACACCCAGCGCATCGTCGACGAGGAGACCACCCGCCTCGTCCGGCAGGCCGAGAAACGCGCCGTGGCCCTGCTGCGCGAACACCGCACGGCACTCGACGACCTCGCAAAGCTGCTCATCATCCACGAAACCATCGCTGGTTCCAGCGTCCTGGACGTACTACGAGAGCAGCCAACCGCTGATGACGATGCCACCACGGCGGGCGGCAACAGAACGCCGCGGTGAGCCGCCGGGTAACAGGGCCGGCTTCGCAGCAGCTCGCAGATGGTGCGGGCCGCATGCTCCGCACACCGCGCCGTGTGGTGCGTGAGGGTGCTGCCGCGGAGCCCGCGGCCTGCCTGTTGCCTCGATGTGGGCCTGTCGGCCCTGGCATCGTCCCTCCGCACGGATCGAGAGGACGGTCGTACGCGGACGGTCCTTCGCGTTATGGGGCGGATGCCGCCAAGGCGCCCGCCCCATACGGTGTTTCGTCGGCAGTCTCAGGTCGTGATGTCGATGTGCCGTGGCATTGTGGCCTGTGTTTTGGGGACTGTGACGGTCAGTACACCGTCCGCCAGGCTCGCCGTGACCTCCTCGGCTTTCACATCGGCGGGCAGGAGGGCCCGGTATTCGAAGCTGCCTGTCCGGCGAGTGGTGCGGCGCAATACGCCTTCGCGCTCGCTTTGCCGGTACTCGCCCGAGATGTGCAACCCCTGACCGCTGACCTCGACATCGATGTCTTCACGCTTCACACCAGGCAGCTCCGCCTCGATGATGTAGGCGTCATCCGTCTCGTGCATATCCGCCAGTGGCGCCCAGTGCGTCCCTGCGCCCAGCGAGGGCGCGGCACCGGCGGACTCCAGCAGGTGCTCCATGCGCTGGAACAGTTCATCGATCTCCGAGGTGATGGGACCACCCCAGCTCAAGGAGGGCGCAGTACTCTCCAGCAGGCTACCGGGCCGGTGTCGAACGGGCATGTTCATCGCGGTCACCTCCGCGAATCGAGTGCGTTCGGATGCGTTCCATGGTGCGCGCGCGGACGTTACTCGGCGACCCGGACCAGCGCCCCGCGGGGGCGCAGCCGCCCCCCTCCGGAGACCAGGGGATGTCCGTCCTCCTCACCGCGCTTCTCCCGACCGGTCCGCCGCCGTGGGCCCCGTCCGTGCGGCATCCCGGGCCGGTCACATCGAATTCCACGTCCAGCACGCCCTCGACAGCTCGCACCAGGCGCGCAACCACCGGGACGAGTGAAGTGTCCCGAACCTGCCCACGCAGCGGGACGGCGACGTTGGTGACAGTGACCCGCAGATCCCGGGTCGGTGCCGCGAACAGGGCGCCGAGGATGTCCCGGCGGACTTCCTGGCAGAACCCGTGTCGTCACTACGTCCCGCCGATCGCGATCGGCTCACATGCCACGAACGGGACGGCCGATGATGCGTGCCACTGGTCCCGACCCGGCTTCGACGCCAACCCTTCCGGCAGCCCGACGCACCTCGTCGCGTCACTGGCAGGTCGCCGGCGGAGATCTCGACGCGGTGCCCGGCGGCGAAGATCTCGCGTGCCTGGCGGATGGCGGCGCGAGCCGGGGACGAGCAGGACGACGGCGTCGGCGGCGCGGGCGGCATAAGTACCCCGGGAACACCAGCACCGCACCGCGGCGGTCCTCGGCGCTCTCATTCGGCTCCACCCGCTCCTGTCGGCCGCGTGGCCGACGGGACATGGCCTGCACCCTCATCTGCTACCGACGACTCGCCGCATGAGATGAGCTGTTGGCGCAGGTCCCACCGGATGAGCAAGGAAGGGATACGCCGCGGACCGGGCAGCTCTTGCGCGATTGAGCCGTTCAGGCCAGGGTCCGGCCGGGTCAGCAGGCCGAGGGTCCGACAAGGCGCTCTACTTGCTCTCGGACTTCGAGGGGAGCCGGCCCATGACACTACATCCGCACTCCGTCGAGCGCGTGCTTTTCGCGCCCATCGATCTCAACGGGACTGGGCGCTACGTCCACTGGGGAGTGGTGCAGTTGTCCGTCGCCAACCTCGTGGTCATCGGGGTGATGCTGGTCGTCTTCGTGGCGGCCCTGCTCCTGCCCTTCCCCCGAGGGCGAGGTCGACGATGAGCGAGGGAGGAGGAGGCTGGACCGGAGCGGTCCGGCGGCGGGCGGTGCGGGCACTGCCCCCGGACAAGCTGCTGCCGGACACCCAGCCCGCGTACATGGCCTCGTGGATCTACGTCTTCGGTGTGCTCACCGTGGCCGCGCTCATCGTCGTCCTGCTCACCGGCGGGGTGCTGGCCCTGAAGGGGCCCGCATGGTGGCACGTCTCGGGGACCGGCAGGTACGTGAACGGCCTGCACCTGTGGAGCGTCGAGCTGTTCATGTTCTTCATGGTGATCCACCTGTGGGGCAAGTTCTTCATGGCCGCCTGGCGCGGTCGGCGGGCGCTGACCTGGGTCACCGGTGCGGTGTGTTTCTTCGCCTCGATCGGCACGGCCTTCACCGGCTACCTGGTCCAGCAGAACTTCGACTCCCAGTGGATCGCCGGGCAGGCCAAGGACGGGCTCAACTCGGTCGGCATCGGCGCGTTCTTCAACGTGCTGGACTTCGGCCAGATGCTGATGTGGCACATCGTCCTGCTGCCTTTCGCCCTCGGCCTGCTGACGGCCTGGCACATCCTGCTGGTCCGGCTGCGCGGGATCGTGCCGCCGATCGACGCCGCGCCGGTTCCCGCGAAGGGGCCCACGCAGGAGGCAGCGCAATGACCCGACGCGCCGGCAAGCGCGCCGTGCCGGACCCGGCCGCTTTCCCCACCAGGCCCTACGACCTGGTCAAGGAGTTCACGATCGCACTGGTGGTGGTCGCGCTGCTCACCGCGGGCCTGGCCGCCGTCTTCTCCTCGCCCGACGTCAAGCCGGTGACGCTGGCCTCCTGGTCGAGGGCCGACGGCGCCGACTTCACGGCGACCGCCGTGTCCGAGCTCGGCGGCACCAGCGGCACGGCCCAGTACGGGCCGCCGTACAATCACACGCCGGGCGCGGCGCAGAAACTCGGGCCGGTTGGGCTGCAGAGCGCCGCGGGGGTCCGCGTCCCGGTGGACACGGCAAACGATTTCGTGCTGCGTCCACTGCGCAATGCCCCCGAACCACCCGCCGTCAGCGCGGGCCTCGCCGCCTGGACCGCCGCTCCGGCGGCCCGGCGCCAGGCATGGACCTCGGCCTACTCCGACGCCCTCGCCAAGGCCGGCGGTGGCGTCCCCACGAAGGGCGATTACGGCCCGGTCCCCGTCCTCACCACACGTCTCCTCGGTCTGGCCCGCAGCGGCGCACTGGATGGCGAACTCCAGGCGGAGGGCAAGTTCTACCAGACCGACTACACCCGTCCGCTGCTCTTCCTCTCCGATGGTTCCTACCTGGAGTCCCGTGCCCGTGCCGAGCACCTCGGCGGCGACCAATGGGGGATGATGAACGAGACCGGGAACTACCCGGGCCAGGCGTGGCTGTGGCTCTACACTTTCTGGTATCAGATCGAACCCTTCAAGTCCTCCGGCAACGCCGACGCACTGATCTGGGGCCTGATGGCGCTGCTCAGCGTGGGCCTGATGCTCGTGCCTTTCATCCCCGGAGTGCGATCCGTACCGCGCTGGACGCGGGTGCACCGGTTGGTCTGGCGCACGTACTACCGCGAACAAGCTGCGGAACGGGACCGGCAGGAGTGATCCTCGCTCTCCGACGTACGCTCGCTGCGGGTGGTTGCACCGCTTGTGTGAGGGCGAGGGTGGCGGGATCGACGGGCGGGAAGCCGGTCTCGGGCGGCCGTTCCGCTGGCGCGCGCGCCACAGCCGGGCCGGTGCGGCGGGATGCCCAGCAAGGCACCTGTGGTGGAAGGCCACGCCGGTCTCGGACCGGGCCAACTCGCGGTGCACATCGACCAGTTGGGTGTATGGCTCGTCGAGGGCGCCGCGGGCCCCGGTAGGCGCAGTCGACGTCGTGGCCCGTGACGGCCTCGATGCGGTCAATCGAGCAGGGAAACCGCACGCCGGACGGGTGCCGTCGCAGGGTCAGGGCGCACAAGGCGCGTAAACCTCAACTCATCGGGCCTGGTGGCGGGAGCGGCCGTGCGCCGGGCGGGGCAGGCCCAGCATGGCGGAGGGCAGCGGGCTCGGTCTCGGCACGGCAGTGCGGGTCGTCAGCTGCGGGGAGCAGGCGCGGGCTGCGTGGGCGCGGGCGCTGAGCGGGCGGCATGCCCTCCCCGAGCGATGGAGCTTCACCCTGAGTCCGACCTGCGACATCGATTTCGATGCGGTGTAGTTCCGTGCGGTGAGGGCGAACTTGCGACAGGTCGCCGGCTCGCCACCCCAGCCGGTGAACAGCGCCTGGCCACCGGCTCGGTCGGGGGATCCGCAGGGCGGCGTCCTTGGATACCCGCGGGCGGTCCATCTCGTCGATCGAGCGCTCGACGACCCGCCCGGTCATCCGAAGGGTCTCCACCTCGTGCCACAGCTCCGAGACATCCGCCCTCAGCGAACAGTTGAAACAGCCTCTGACCTGGGACTTGTAGCTGGTCACCAGAATCTGCTCTCATTCCTACGGATGTACGTCCTGTACATTTATTACGGAGAGAGGAGCACGCATGCTGCCACCGACGGCCCGCTATGTCCTTCCGGAGTTCACCGAGCGCACCTCCCAGGGCACGCGCACCATGGACCCGTACTCCAAGCTGCTCAGCGAGCGCATCATCTTCCTGGGCACCCCGGTCGACGACGCGTCCGCCAACGATGTGATGGCGCAGCTCGTCCACCTCGAACACGCCGCGCCCGAGCAGGACATCTCGCTCTACATCAACTCCCCCGGCGGCTCGCTCACCGCGATGACCGCCATCTACGACACGATGAACTTCGTCTCGTGCGACGTGCAGACCGTCTGCCTGGGGCAGGCTGCCTCCGCCGCCGCGGTGCTGTTGGCCGCCGGCGCCCCCGGAAAGCGGCTGGCGCTGCCCGGCGCCCGGGTGCTGATCCATCAGCCGTCGCTCCATGAGCCGATCCAGGGCCAGGCCACCGATCTGCAGATCCAGGCGGAGGAACTGCTGCGCACCCGCGAGATGTTGGAGGAGATGCTCGCGCGGCACACCGGCCAGCCCCGCGAGCGGATCGCCGCCGACATCGAGCGCGACAAGATCTTCGACGCCCACGCCGCCCAGGAGTACGGCCTGATCGACGGCCTCACCCGGCACCGCAAGCAGTCGGCACGCCCCCTCGTTGCGCGGTGACGCCGGATGCTGCCCCCCGAACTCCCGCCACTGCCCGCCCTCACACGTGCCGAGGGTGAGTTGATCGACCGCTATCTGGAGGTGCTCGATCTGCTGGGCCGTATCAACCCGGCCCGCGGCGGCGGCACCTACAGCGGGCTGCGTGCGGCCCAGGCACTGGTCGGCACGGCTGCCGGACTGCGGGACGCGCTGACGCTGATGCACCAACGCGGCGAGAGCGAACTGCACCACGACACGCTGGCACGGGCGCTGCGGGTGCTGGACGGCGAACGGCGGGCCGGGCTCGTCGCCGTGCCGCCGCCCGCGGAGCGTTGACGCGACACGCGGCAGGGCTGCCCATACGGCGTAGCGCGCACACCCGTTGCGAACCACCCCCGAATTGCCGGTTCATCCGGAATTTCTCGGGTCCCGGATGTTTCGCTCCTGGTCCGGGGCGCGCGACAGCCGGGACCCTGACACCTTGAGGAACAAATCCCACCATTCAGGCCAAATGTGACCCATCTCACATACGGCATTTTCAGCTCGGAGTTTGGGCGCCGGGTGCGTGAGGATCCCTTCGACGACAAGACCCCGCCACAGCGACGGGGCGGTCCGGACGGGCGCCTAATCCCGCCGCCGTCCGGATGTCCGGTCGACGTTCTTGGATCGGCGGGAGCGGAGGACCCGAGCAGGACGGGGTCCACGGCCTTCACGGGCCGGCGGACTCCTTGGGGTGAAGCCGTACGCACGGCCGGGCATCTTCGCCTGCCCGAACCCGACAGGTCTTCCTTCGCAGGCGGCTGACGAAGGGTTTGCGCATGACTGTGCGCATGCATACGCCGAATCTGCTGGCGCGCGCCGGCACCGTCACCGCTCTGACACTCGTCACGCTCGGCGGGACGACCATCACCCCGGGAACCACCGGGGGCGCCGAAGCCGCATCCGTGTCCGCACACGCGCTGCGGGTCGCCGCCTCCAAGCGGGGCTCCCCGTACCAGTACGGGGCCCAAGGGCCGGACGCCTTCGACTGTTCCGGGCTGACGCTGTACTCGTTCCTGCGTGCCGGCCGGGCCCTGCCCCGTACGGCCGCCGCGCAGTACAGCCGCACCCGGCATGTCCCGTCCGGCGCCCGGCGACGCGGCGACCTGGTCTTCTTCCATTCGGCCAACGGCATTTACCACGTGGGCATCTACGCCGGGAACGGCCGGATGTGGCACGCCCCCAAGGCCGGGAGCACGGTGCGACTGGAACGGATCTGGAGCCCCGGGGTCTGGTACGGGCGGGTGCGCTGACCTGCGCGCTCGTCCTACAAGCCGTCAAGTACCGGCGGTGGTGGGCCAGGTGGCCGACCTGGCCGACCGGTCGGGCCGCACGTGCCGTTCGTCGGACAAGCGCTGCTGCGCGCCCCGGGTCAGACAGCCGGCGCCGTGGCCAGGATCGTGCCGACCGCCGCGTCGATCTGGTCGTCCGTCAGGTCCGCGCGGGCGGTCAGCCGCAGCCGGGAGATCCCGTCGGGAACGGACGGGGGCCGGAAGCAGCCGACGACGAGTCCGGCCGCGCGGCAGTCGGCGGCCCAGCCGACCGCCGCCTCCGGTGAGGGGGCGCGTACCGAGACCACCGCGGCGTCCGGCCGCACCGCGACCAGACCCGCCGCGGTGAGCCGCTCGTGCAGCTTCCGTGCGACCTGCCCGGCCCGGGCGGCGCGCTGGGGTTCACGGCCCAGCAGCCGCAGCGCGGCGAGCGCGCCGCCGGCCGCCGCCGGGGCGAGACCGGTGTCGAAGATGAACGACCGGGCGGTGTTGACCAGGTGCTCGATGACCCGGGCCGGGCCGAGGACCGCACCGCCCTGGGAGCCCAGCGACTTGGAGAGCGTCACGGTGGTCACCACATCGGCGTCACCGGCGAGCCCGGCCGCCCACAGCGCGCCGCGACCGCCCTCGCCGAGGACGCCCAGGCCGTGTGCGTCATCGACGAGCAGGGCGGCGGCCCGCATTCGGCAGACCTCGGCGAGGGCGGGGAGCGGGGCGGCGTCACCGTCGACCGAGAACACCGAGTCGGTCACGGCGAGTGCCCGGCCGTCATGACCGCTCAGCGCGGCGCCTACGGCCTTGGGGTCGGCATGCGGGACCACTTCGGTGCGGGCCCGGGAGAGCCGGCAGCCGTCGATGAGGGAGGCGTGGTTGCCCGCGTCGGAGACGACCAGGGTGCCGGCGGCGGTGAGCGCGGTGACCGCGGCGAGATTGGCGGTATAACCGGACGACAACACCAAAGCGGCCTCGAAGCCGCAGAAAGCGGCGAGTTCCGCCTCCAGCCGGGCATGCAGTTCGGTGCTGCCGGTCACCAGCCGGGAGCCGGTGGCGCCCGCGCCCCAGCGGTGTGCGGCCGCCGCCGCGCCACGGGTGACCTCGGGATGCCGGGCGAGTCCGAGGTAGTCGTTGCCGGCCAGGTCGAGCAGCGGGTGGTCGGCCGGGCGGGGACGCAGGGTGCGGGTGAGTCCGGCGCGCCGGCGCGCGTCGCGGGCTTCATCCAGCCAGTCGAAGGCGGCTCCGTGGGGCGGCCGGCGGGGCCCGGCGGGGGCGGCCGGCGAGCCCTCGCGGAGCAGCGTGGGGGCGGAGTCCTGCGGCATCGGCGTCCTTCGTCCGTGGGCCTCGATTGTGGGCTGTTGCTAGACGTTAGCGGTCGTTCCGAGGGCCCACAGTGTGGCGATACACACACCTCCATCCTGGGTCGTTGTGGGAATCCTCCTTGGCCGGGGGCGGTGCCGTACGCCAGGATCAACGCCATGGACCTGCTGAGCACACTGGTGGACAAGGGACTGCGGCGCGAGTTGCCGACCCGCGAAGAGGCGCTGGCCGTACTGGCGACCTCCGATGACGAACTGCTCGATGTCGTGGCCGCGGCCGGAAAGGTGCGCCGCCAGTGGTTCGGGCGGCGGGTCAAACTCAACTATCTCGTCAACCTCAAGTCGGGCCTGTGCCCCGAGGACTGCTCGTACTGTTCCCAGCGGCTGGGGTCGAAGGCGGAGATTCTCAAGTACACCTGGCTCAAGCCGGATGACGCCTCCAAGGCGGCTGCGGCAGGGGTCGCCGGCGGCGCCAAGCGGGTCTGTCTGGTGGCCAGCGGCCGCGGCCCCACGGACAAGGACGTGGACCGCGTCTCGGAGACGATCTCCACCATCAAGGAGCAGAACGAGGGAATCGAGGTGTGCGCCTGCCTCGGTCTGCTCTCCGAGGGCCAGGCCGACCGACTGCACGCGGCGGGCGCCGACGCGTACAACCACAACCTCAACACCTCGGAAGCCACATACGGCGACATCTGCACCACGCACGACTTCTCGGACCGGGTCTCCACCGTCCAGCAGGCCCAGGCGGCCGGAATGTCCGCCTGTTCCGGGCTGATCGCCGGGATGGGGGAGAGCGACGCCGATCTCGTCGATGTGGTCTTCGCGCTGCGCGAGCTGGACCCCGACTCCGTCCCGGTGAACTTCCTGATCCCGTTCGAGGGCACCCCGCTCGGCAAGGAGTGGAACCTCACCCCGCAGCGCGCACTGCGCATTCTGGCGATGGTGCGGTTCGTCTGCCCGGACATCGAGGTACGGCTGGCCGGCGGCCGCGAGGTGCATCTGCGCAGCATGCAGCCGCTGGCGCTGCACCTGGTCAACTCCATCTTCCTCGGCGACTATCTGACCAGCGAGGGCCAGGCCGGCAAGGACGATCTGGCGATGATCGCGGACACCGGCTTCGAGGTCGAGGGCACGGACACCACGACGCTGCCCGAGCACCGCCGCCCGGGCTGCGGCGGTGCGGACACCGCGGAGCCCGGCTGCTCCGGCGACGACTGCGCGCCCGCCGCCACGATCCCCGCGCCGCCCGAGGAGACCCGCCGCGACCTGGTCTCGGTGCGCCGCCGCGGCGCCGGTACCGAGCTGCCGCCCAATGCCTGAGCCGCTCTCCCCCCGCGAACTGCTGGCGCTCGACCGGCAGCACGTGTGGCATCCGTACGGGCCGATGCCCGGCCGGGCCGCGCCGCTGCTGGTGGAGTCGGCGTCCGGGGTCCGGCTCCGGCTGGCCGAACCGGTCGAGGGCCAGGACGAGTTGGTGGACGGCATGTCGTCGTGGTGGTCGGCGGTGCACGGCTACAACCACCCGGTGCTCAACGACGCCGCGCGCGGCCAGCTGGGGCGGATGAGCCATGTGATGTTCGGCGGGCTCACCCATGAGCCCGCGGTGCGGCTGGCGAAGCGGCTGGTCGACATCACCCCGGAGCCACTGGAGCATGTCTTCCTCGCCGACTCCGGTTCGGTGTCGGTCGAGGTCGCGGTGAAGATGTGCCTGCAGTACTGGCGCTCGCTCGGCAAGCCGCGCAAACAGCGGCTGTTGACCTGGCGGGGCGGCTACCACGGCGACACCTGGCAGCCGATGTCGGTGTGCGATCCGGACGGCGGGATGCATGAGCTGTGGCAGGGGGTGCTGCCGCGGCAGATCTTCGCGGACGCGCCGCCGGCCGGCTTCGATGCCGCACCGGACGAGGCGTACGCGGCGCAGCTGCGCGAGCTGATCGGCCGGCACGCCGAGGAGCTGGCGGCGGTAATCGTTGAGCCGGTGGTGCAGGGCGCCGGCGGGATGTCGTTCCACTCCCCCGGGTATCTGCGGGTGCTCCGGGAGGCCTGCGACGCGCACGACGTGCTGCTCGTCTTCGATGAGATCGCGACCGGCTTCGGCCGTACCGGTGCGCTCTTCGCGGCGGAACATGCGGGCATCGCACCGGATGTGATGTGCCTCGGCAAGGCACTGACCGGCGGTTATCTGACCCTGGCGGCGACGCTGTGCACGGCGGCCGTCGCGGACGGCATCTCCCGCGGTGCCCTGCCGGTGCTCGCGCACGGCCCGACCTTCATGGGCAATCCGCTCGCCGCGGCCGTCGCCGATGCCTCGATCGAACTGCTGCTGTCCCAGGACTGGGCGCGGGAGGTCAAGCGGATCGAGGCCGGGCTGTGGGAGGGGCTGGCCCCGGCCCGGAGCCACGCCGGGGTCCGCGAGGTACGGGTCCTGGGCGCGATCGGTGTCGTGCAGCTCGATCACGAGGTGGACATGGCGGCCGCGACCCGGGCGGCGGTCCGGGAGGGCGTGTGGCTGCGCCCGTTCCGGGATCTGATCTACACCATGCCGCCGTACATCACCGGCGACGACGATCTGGCGCGCATCTGTGCCGCGGTGTGCGCGGCGGCCCGCGAGGGCTGACGCACGGTCGGCGGTGGCCTGCGGGCCGGGGCGTCCGACCGGCCACCGTCCGCGCCACCGCCGGCACGCCGCCGCCGTCGCGACCCACATCGGCACTCTTCACCAGGAACCAATCGCGGTCCTCCCCGGGGACGGTCCGCGCGAAGTCGGAGGCACACCATGTCAGTGCTGTTCGTGACGGGTACGGGCACGGAGATCGGCAAGACCGTGACCACCGCCGCGATCGCCGCGACGGCACTCGCCCAGGGGCGTTCCGTGGCCGTGCTCAAACCGGCCCAGACCGGTGTCACCGCACACGAGACGGGCGACGCGGCGGAGGTCGAGCGACTGGCCGGCCCGGTCACCACCCTGGAACTCGCCCGCTTTCCGGACCCGTTGGCGCCCGCGACGGCCGCCCTGCGGGCCGGTCTGCCCCCGGTGCTCCCCCAGGACATCGCCGAGGCCGCCGCGAAACTGGCCGCCTCGCACGACCTGGTGCTGGTCGAGGGCGCGGGCGGGCTGCTCGTCCGCTTCGACGGGGACGGCCACACCCTCGCCGACGCCGCACGGCTGGCGAAGGCCCAGGTCCTGGTGGTCGCCCAGGCGGGCCTGGGCACCCTCAACGCCACCGCACTGACCGCGCTGGCGCTGCGCTCGTACGGACTCGACTCCCCCGGCGTCGTCATCGGCAGCTGGCCGGCCGCACCCGACCTGGCGGCCCGCTGCAATCTGACGGACCTCCCGGACGCGGCCGGCGCCCCGCTCCTCGGCCTGATCCCGGAGAACTCCGGCGCCCTCGCTCCGGACGCCTTCCGCGCCGCGGCTCCCCACTGGCTGGCCCCGGCGCTCGGCGGATCGGACGCGTTCCACATCCCCTCGTGACGGCCGCGGAAGGGGAAAACTGACCGGCGGGGCACCGCACCCTCGGCCCGTACGGATGTGCGCACCGCGGACCGGGTGACTCCTGGGGACTCCTTGGCCGCCCGGTTGGGGAGACTGACGGCAGGAGCGGGCATCGCCGGCGAAGGGGTCCGTCATGTGGCAGCGCAGGAGAGTTCCGCACGGCACCGTGCATCATCCGGTGTTCGCCCGCTTCTACGCGAGCTGCTGTGGTCCGGCGGCGGATGCGCGGGCGGGGGTGGCCGCGCTCCGCAAGGAACTGCTGGCGGGCGCCACCGGCCGGGTCATCGAGGTCGGCGCCGGCACGGGGCTGAACTTCGCGCACTATCCGGGGACGGTCTCGGAGGTGGTGGCGATCGAGCCGGAGCCCACGCTGCGGGAGGTGGCCCGGTCGGCGGCGGCGCGTGCGGAGATGCCGGTGGATCTGGTGCCGGGGGTGGCGGAGGCGCTGCCGGTCAAGAGCGAGGCGTTCGATACGGCGGTGGCGTCGCTGGTGCTGTGCTCGGTGCGCGAGGTGCCGCGGGCGCTGGCGGAGCTGCGGCGGGTGTTGCGTCCGGGCGGTGAGCTGCGGTTCTTCGAGCACGGGCGGGCCGCGGGCCGGGGGCTGGCGGCGGTGCAGTGGTCGCTGGACCGGACGATCTGGCCGCTGCTGATGGGCGGCTGTCACACCGGCCGGGATCCGCTCGGCGAGGTCCGGGCGGCCGGCTTCGAGGTGGTGCGGGTGCGCCGGCTGACGGTGCCGGAGCACGGGCCGACGCTGCCGACCTCGCCGGCGGTGCTGGGCCTGGCGCGACGGCCCGCCGACTGAGCGGCCGCGCGGCCGAAGCGACCAGGGCGGGTCAGACGGTCCAGGTACGCAGCGCGTCCGCGATGTCGCAGACGTCGGCCGTACCGTCCTTGACCAGGCGGGCGAGGTCGCGGACCTGCTCCGGGGAGGTGGCGATCTTCAGTCCGCTGGCGACGAGGTAGCCGTAGGCGACCGCCGTCGCGAACATCGCATTCGACCCCTCCAACGCCGGTACGCGAAGCAGGAGTTGGAGCAGCGCGGCGGCACGGTCCTGGGCGTCGGTGTAGACGGGCACCCCGAATATCTCGGCTTCGTGGCGGCTGACGGCGGCCACCAGGGCACCCCAGTCGGTGACCTGGGGGTCTCCGGGGGTGTGCTGTTCGGCGATCAGAAGGAGCCAGGCGAGGTCGATACGCAGTGTCACGTCGTGCCCGGCAGTCCTTCGCGCGGGACGGGGGGCGTGGCGTCCGGCCCCTCGCGTGCTTCCCGGCCGAATTCCTCGGCGAAGACACGCTCGTACTGCTTCATGAAGTCGGAGGCCGCTTCCACGAAGGTCTGGCCGACCTCGCCGGCGTCCTTCAGAACGAGTTCCTCGATGTAGCGGTTCATGCTCACCCCCCGCTGCAGAGCGCGCTCCCGCGCCGCTTCGGCAGTGGCCTCGTCCACCCGGACGTTCAACTGTGTCTTCGCCACCCCTCCAAGCTAGCGCGCACGTGCTAGCAGCGGCAAGGGCGAGCACCCCGGCCCGGCGCGCGGTGCCGCACGCCGGGCCGGCGCGGCGCCCTGCGCTCGGCCCTACTTGTAGCCGAAGTCCTGGGTCCAGTACGCCCGGAGCTTGCCGCCCAGGGCGACACCTGTGCCGGTGACCTTCGAGTGGCAGGCAAGGATGTTGGCGCGGTGGCCGGGACTGTGCATCCAGGCGTCGAAGGCTCCCTTGGGCGTGGTCGGCCAGGCCCACCGACGCGACGAGGCCGATCGGGATCATCCAGGGCCCCGAACTGCACCTTCTTTCGGGCTGATGCGGCAACGGCACACACGATCGACCCGACTTGCTGGAAAAGTCGTCAATAATGCGTCCGGAAAGTCGCCCACCCAGTCATCGGATAACCCGGAGCCGATACCCCTTTCCGGAGAAATACCCGGGGCGTCGCTCGCGTTTCCCCTCCCCGACAGGAAAGCAGAATTCGGGCCGGCCACAGAAAATATACGGCTGCACGGAGACGGCGGAGCCTCGGCGCCGAAAAGGCTTCGACACCGCTCATCCCCCGGTGATGGGATCCGGTCATGAATGATCTACACGTCCGGGCCGGGACGCCGGCCGATCTCGATGCCGTACTGGCCTTCTGGAAGGACGCCGCGGAGGGGACCAGCATCAGCGATGACAGCGATGGCGTGGCACGGCTGGTGGCCCGCGATCCCGAGTCGCTCCTGCTGGCCGAACTGGACGGCACCTTGGTGGGCACGGTGATCGCCGGCTTCGACGGCTGGCGCTGTCACCTCTACCGGCTGGCCGTGCACCCCGTGTACCGCAGGCAGGGCATCGGCGGCACACTGCTGACGGCCGCCGAGGAGCGGTTCCGCGCGCTGGGAGGGAGGCGCGGTGACGCGATGGTGCTGGACCGCAACGAGTCGGCACACCACGCCTGGCGCGCGGCGGGGTACGCCCCCGAGCCGCAGTGGAGCCGCTGGGTCAAGCACCTCGACGACTGACGCACACGACTGACCACCCGTAGGCGACCGACCGCACCCGCCGACGAACGAGGAGGGCTCGCCCCAGGGGACCCGCACCCGGGGGCGGGCCACCCCCTCCCTCGCGACTTTGCTGATCCTTTACCATGGAGGCTCCACCGACCCGGCGAAAGGTGTGTGAGCGTCCAGCCATGGGCGAACCTCCCAGTTGTCGAGCTACCTCCCGACATAGCGCGAACCTCCCGATCCTGCTCGATCATGGGACGGAGGTGACTCGATGACCGACCTGCTCTCTTTGGGCGTGGCGCTCCTCCTGACCCTGGCCTGCGGAGTCTTCGTCGCGGCCGAGTTCTCGCTGACGACCGTCGAGCGCAGCGACCTCGAACGCGCCGCCGAGCGCGGTGAGCGGGGCGCGGACAGTGCCCTGAAGGCCGTCCGCAGCCTCACCTTCCAGCTCTCCGGGGCCCAGCTCGGTATCACCGTCACCGGCCTGGTCATCGGCATGCTGTCCAAAAGCGCCATCGCCACCTTGCTGGCCGGCCCACTGGACGCAATGGGCCTGCCGCGCTCGGCGGCGGACTCGCTGGCCCTGGTCCTCGGCACGGCGATCTCCACGGTCGTCCTGATGGTCGTCGGCGAGCTGGTCCCGAAGAACTGGGCCATCTCCAGCCCGCTGCCCATCGCGAAGCGTGTCGCCACCGCGCAGCGCGGCTTCAGCGCCCTCTTCCGGCCGCTGATCCGACACCTCAACAACGCCGCGAACCGCACGGTCCGCCGGATGGGCCTGGAGCCCGCCGAGGAGCTGGCCTCCGCGCGCGGCCCGCAGGAGCTGGTGGCGCTGGCCCGGCACTCCGCCAAGGAGGGCGCGCTGGAGGCCGACACCGCCGAGCTGTTCGTCCGTACCCTCAATCTCGCCGATCTGACCGCGGAGAACGTCATGACCCCGCGGGTGCAGGTGATGGCGCTGGACGTGCACTCCACCGCGGAGGACGTGGCCAACGCGACCCGGGCGAGCGGGCTGTCCCGCTTCCCGGTCTACCGCGGCAGCCTGGACAGCGTCGTCGGGGTGGCGCACATCAAGGACGTGTTGACCATCCCGGCCGAACGCCGCCCCCGCCATCCGGTCTCCGAGCTGGTGCGCGAGCCGCTGCTCGTCCCCACGACGCTGACCGTGGACCGGCTGCTCGACCGGCTCTCCGGCAAGCGCACGATGGCCGTGGTCATCGACGAATACGGCGGCACGGCCGGCGTGGCGACGCTGGAGGACATCGTCGAGGAGGTCGTCGGCGAGGTCCGCGACGAGCACGATCCGATGGAGACCCCCGACCTGGCGCCGGCCGGTGCCGACGCCGACGGCCGCCCGCTCTATCAGGCCGACGGCGCCGCCCGCACCGACCAGCTGGAGCGGATCGGCCTGCGGCTGCCGGAAGGGCCGTACGAGACCCTCGCCGGTCTGATCGCCAGTGAACTGGGCCGGATACCCGTGGCCGGCGACGGCCTGGAGGTGGCCGGCTGGTCGATGGATGTGCTCGACGCCACCGGCCATCGCGCCGCGCGGGTGCTGCTGCACGCCCCGCCGCCCGGCAGCTCCGACGAGCGCGGGACGGAGGCCGGCCGATGACCCTGGTGCAGTTGTTCGTGGGCCTGCTGACGCTGGTCGTCAACGCCTTCTTCGTGGGCGCCGAGTTCGCGCTGATCTCGGTGCGCCGCAGCCAGATCCAGCCGTTCGCCGAGCGCGGGGACCGCCGGGCGACCAGCGTGCTGTGGGGGTTGCAGCACGTCTCGGCCCTGATGGCGGCCGCCCAGTTGGGCATCACCCTGTGCACGCTGGTGCTGGGTGTGGTCGCCGAGCCGGCCATCGCCCACCTCCTGGAGCCGGTGTTCCACGCGGTCGGGATCCCGTCCGCGCTGAACCAGCCGATCGCGTTCGTGATCGCGCTGTCACTGGCCACCTATCTGCACATGCTCTTCGGCGAGATGGTGCCGAAGAACGTCGCCCTGGCCGAGCCGGTGCGCAGTGCGCTGCTGCTGGGGCCGCCGCTGGTCGCGCTGACCCGGGCGCTGCGCCCGGCGATCTTTGCGATCAACGCGCTCGCCAACGGTCTGCTCGCGCTGCTGCGGGTGGAGACCCGGGACGAGGTGGCCGCGACGTTCTCGCACGCCCAGCTCGCGAAGATGGTCGAGGACTCCCGGGCTGCCGGACTGCTCGACGAACGGGCGCAGGAGCGGCTGCGGGACGCCCTGGAGCTGGGCCGCCGCCCGGTGCGGGACGTGGTGCTGCCGGCCGACAAGGTCGTCTCCGCGCGAATGGGGATCACCCCCGAGGAGCTGGAGCAACTGGCCGCCGATTCCGGCTTCTCCCGCTTCCCCGTCGTCGACGACACCCGCCGCATTCTCGGCTATCTGCACGTCAAGGACGCCCTGGACGCCACCCCCCGCCAGGTGCCCTTCCCGGTGTCGGCGCTGCGCCCGATCGCCCGCGTCAAGGCGGCGACGCCGCTGGACGACGTGCTGACGGCGATGCGCGGATCCCGTACGCATCTGGCCGCGGTGATCGGTGACGAGGGCCGGCTGGCCGGGCTGGTGACGATGGAGGACGTGCTCCGGGAGCTGGTGCTGCAACAGCCCACGGCCTGACCCGCGGGGCGCCGCACCCCCTCTCTGACCGATCGGTTAGATTGCTGACCGATCGGTCAGACGCTGCTGTGCCGGCGCCGGCCGTCATCGCATCCGTACGCGACGAGGGGGCAAGGGCATGGAGCGCACATCGTGCTGCATAGCGGGCGGCGGACCGGCAGGAATGATGCTCGGACTGCTGCTGGCGAGGGCAGGCGTCGAGGTGACCGTGCTGGAGAAGCACGGCGACTTCCTGCGCGACTTCCGGGGGGACACCGTCCACCCGTCGACCCTGCGGCTGCTGGACGAACTCGGTCTCGGCGAGGCGTTCGCGCGGCTGCCGTTCGCCAAGATCCGGGAGATGCGGGCGCAGATCGGCGACACCACGGTCGTGCTGGGCGACCTGCGCCATCTCCCCGGCCGGCACAACTACATCGCGATGGTGCCGCAGTGGGACTTCCTCGACCTGCTCGCGCGCGCTGCGGCCGAGGAGCCGCACTTCACCCTGCGGATGCACACCAGGGTCACGGGGCTGCGCACCACGGACGGCCGGGTGACGGGGGTGCGGTTCGTCGACGAGCACGGCGCGCCCGGCGAACTGGCCGCGGCACTGACGGTCGCCTGCGACGGCCGGGATTCCGTGGTGCGTGCCGCGGCCGGGCTCCGTCAGCGGCAGTTCGAGGTGCCGATGGACGTCTGGCAGGTGCGGGTCGACGGACCGGCCGACGACCTCAAGGACGGCCGGGTCTTCGCACGGTTCGGCGGCGGGCAGGCCGCGGTCACCATGGACCGCGGCACGTACTACCAGACCTCCTATCTCATCGGGAAGGGCCGGGACGCGGAGCTGCGCCGCCACGACATCCAGTGGCTGCGGGACCGGCTCGGCGCCCTGTTCGACTGGGACGACCGGGTGACCGGCGCCATCGCCTCCTGGGACGACGTCAAGCTGCTGGAGGTCACGTTCGGCCGGCTTTCCCGCTGGTACCGCCCCGGGCTGCTGTGCCTCGGCGACGCGGCGCACACCATGTCGCCGGTCGGCGGGGTGGGGGTCAATCTGGCGTTGCAGGACGCGGTCGCCGCGGCCCGGATCCTGGCGCGGCCACTGCTCCGTGGCGTGCCCGGCGTGGCCGATCTGGCGCGGGTACAGAAGCGGCGGCACCTGCCGGTGGCGGTGGTGCAGCAGACCCAGCGGGCCGAGCACACGATGATCCGGTCGGCCCTGGACGGCACGCTCGACGGCGACCGGCTGCCGGTGCCGATGCGGCTGCTGCGGCGGGTGCCGCCCCTGCGGACGGTGGCCGGCTATCTGGGCGGGATCGGCGTCCGCCCCGAGCGCGCCCCCGACTTCGCCCGGGTCAGGCCCGGCGCTCGACCGCGTCGAGGGTGAACTTCTCCACCTCGGCGGCCGCGGCGTCCAGGTCGTACTCCGGGTGCGCCAGCCAGTGCGCGATCACCCCGTCGATCGCTCCGCCGATCGCCAGGGCAATCGTCTGCGCGTCGAACTCCCGGAAGACGCCCGCCTGCTGACCTTCCATCAGGAGATCGGCAAGGGCCTGCCACCGGCCGTGGGTGTCGTGCGAGCCCGGCGTCTTGAGCCGGGTGCCTCCGGCGTCGTCGAGCAGCATCTCGGTGATCACCCGCACATGCCGGCGGTTGGCCTGCTGGTAGCCGATCATCGCGCGTACATAGGCGACGAGCGCGTCCCGCGGGCCGGCCGCCCGGGCCAGCCGCTCGGTGACGTGGGCGCTGAAGTCCGCCAGTACGTGCTCCAGCGCGGCCCGGGTCAGGTTGTCCTTCGAGGAGAAGTGGTAGAGCACCGCGGCCTTGGACAGCCCGGCCCGCTCGGCGATCGCCGACAGCGAGGTCGCGGGATGGCCGCGGGTGGAGATCAGGTCGATGGTGGCGTCGATGAGCTGCCGGCGGCGGGCCCGTTCGGTGAACGTCGGCTCGTCGGAGCCCTCGCCGCGACGAGGAGTCATCGCGCTGCCACCTGCCTCTTTCTCACCGTCCGAACGACACCAGACCGTACACCGCGGGCGCCGGGCCGCCCTCCTGCGGGACCGGGCCATACCGCGCGGTACGGCGGGCGGTAGGATCACCGCGCCATGGAGATGAATGCCCGCTACACCAGTTTCGTCGCGGTCGGCGACAGCTTCACCGAAGGCATGTCGGACGGCCTGCCGGACGGCTCGTACCGCGGCTGGGCCGATCTGCTCGCCGCCCGGCTGGCGGCCTCCTCGCCCGGCTTCCGCTACGCCAATCTCGCGGTCCGCGGCAAGCTCATCGGGCAGATCGCCGACGAGCAGTGCGGGCCGGCCGCCGCCATGGGCGCCGACCTGGTGACGCTGGTGGGCGGGCTCAATGACGTCCTGCGGCCGCGCTGCGAGGTGGCGCGGGTCTGCGCGCGGTTCGAGGAGGCCGCGGCAGTGCTGGCCAAGGGCGGCGGACAACTGGTGCTGATGCGCAGCCCCGGCCGGCGGGGCCCCGTGCTGGAGCGCTTCCGGCCGCGTATGGAGCAGCTGTTCGCGCACCTCGACGAGGTGGCCGCGCGGCACGGCGCGGTCGTCGTGGACCTGTACGCCTCGCGGGCACTGGCCGATCCGCGGCTGTGGGCCGACGACCGGCTGCATCTGAACGCCGAGGGGCACCGCCGGGTGGCGGAGGCCGTGTGGCAGGCGATCGGGCTGACCGCGGAGGAGGACTGGGACGCGCCGCTGCCGTCCGCCGCACCGCCGGGCTGGGGCGCGCGGCGCACCGCGGATCTGCGGTTCGCGCGGGAGCACCTGGCGCCGTGGATGGGCCGGCGGCTCACCGGCCGGTCCTCGGGCGACGGCCGGCCGGCCAAGCGGCCCGAGCTGCTGCCGTACGAGGGCTGAAGCGCCCCGGCCGGCGCCCGCCCGTCGGCTTGGAGGAAAGCACAGCCGGGACCGGGGCGTCGACCTGCGTAAACCGCCAGTAGACTCTGACCACGTGACTGCTGTGTCTGCGAAGCCTCGCATCCCCAATGTCCTGGCCGGCCGCTACGCCTCCGCGGAGCTGGCCGTGCTGTGGTCCCCCGAGTACAAGGTCAAGCTGGAGCGCAAGCTGTGGCTCGCCGTGCTGCGTGCGCAGAAGGACCTGGGGGTGGAGGTCCCCGAGCAGGCGCTGGCCGACTACGAGCGCGTCCTGGAGACCGTCGACCTGGCCTCCATCGCCGAGCGCGAGAAGGTCACCCGGCACGACGTCAAGGCGCGCATCGAGGAGTTCAACGCCCTCGCCGGTCATGAGCAGGTCCACAAGGGCATGACCTCCCGGGACCTGACCGAGAACGTCGAGCAGCTCCAGGTGCGGCTCTCGCTGGAGCTGATGCGGGACCGTACGGTCGCCGTGCTGGCGCGCCTGGGCTCGCTGGCCGCGCAGCACGCCGAGCTGGTGATGGCCGGCCGCTCGCACAATGTCGCCGCCCAGTCCACGACGCTCGGCAAGCGCTTCGCGACCGCGGCGGACGAACTGCTGGTCGCGTACGGCCGGCTGGACGACCTGCTCTCCCGCTACCCGCTGCGCGGCATCAAGGGCCCGGTCGGCACCGCCCAGGACATGCTCGACCTGCTGGGCGGCGACGCGGCCAAGCTCGCCGACCTGGAGCGGCGGATCGCCGCGCACCTCGGCTTCGGGCGGGCCTTCACCTCCGTCGGCCAGGTCTACCCGCGCTCGCTGGACTACGACGTGGTCACCGCGCTGGTGCAGCTGGCCGCCGCCCCCTCGTCGCTCGCCAAGACGATCCGGCTGATGGCCGGGCACGAGCTGGTGACCGAGGGCTTCAAGCCCGGCCAGGTCGGCTCCTCGGCGATGCCGCACAAGATGAACACCCGCTCCTGCGAGCGCGTCAACGGCCTGATGGTGATCCTGCGCGGCTACGCCTCGATGGCCGGTGAGCTCTCCGGTGACCAGTGGAACGAGGGCGATGTGTCCTGCTCCGTGGTGCGCCGGGTCGCGCTGCCGGACTCGTTCTTCGCGCTCGACGGTCTGCTGGAGACCTTCCTGACCGTGCTCGACGAGTTCGGCGCCTTCCCCGCCGTCGTCGCCCGCGAGCTGGACCGCTATCTGCCGTTCCTCGCCACGACCAAGGTGCTGATGGCGTCCGTGCGGGCCGGGGTGGGCCGCGAGGAGGCGCACGAGGCGATCAAGGAGAACGCGGTCGCGTCGGCGCTGGCCATGCGGGAGCAGGGCGTCGAGCGCAACGAGCTGCTGGACAAGCTGGCCGCGGACACCCGGATCCCGCTGGACAAGGCCGAGTTGGACGCCCTGATGGCGGACAAGCTCTCCTTCACCGGCGCCGCGGCCGACCAGGTGACGTCGGTCGTCGCCCGGATCGAGGAGATCGCCAAGCAGCACCCGGAGGCCGCCGCGTACACGCCGGGCTCCATCCTCTGACGCGACTGCCCTCCGACGCGACTGCCGTGCGCTTCACTCCCGAAGAGCTGGAAGCCGCTCGCGACCGCCTCGTCCCGGACGTGGCCGCGAGCGGCTTGCGCGTGCTCTTCTGCGGGATCAACCCCGGGCTGATGACGGCGGCCACCGGCCACCACTTCGCCCGGCCGGGAAACCGCTTCTGGCCGGCCCTGCACGCCGCCGGCTTCACCCCGCGCCGACTGCGGCCCGACGAGCAGGAAGAGCTGCTCGCACACGGCCTCGGCATCACCAATGTGGTGGCCCGGGCGACCGCCAAGGCGGACGAACTCAGCACGGAGGAGTACCGCGAGGGCGGCCGGCTGCTGGCCGCGAAGGTGGCCCGGCTGCGGCCCCGCTGGCTCGCGGTCGCCGGGGTCACCGCGTATCGCCTCGCGTTCGACGACAAGCGGGCCGCGATCGGGCCGCAGCAGCGCACGCTGGGCGACACCCGCATCTGGGCGCTGCCCAACCCGAGCGGGCTGAACGCCCATTGGACGCCGACGGCGCTGGCGGAGGAGTTCGGACGGCTGCGCGCCGCGGCGTTCGCGGCGGACGACGACGGGTGAGACGCCGGGGGCGGGTGCTGCCGGGCCTGGGGGTTCCGGGGGGCTGGCCAGGATTCCCGGGCGGCGACCGGGGGTTCCGTGGCTCCGGCCGCGCGTTGGGATTCCGGGGCACCTGCCCGGGAGTTGGGGGTGTCGGGTGCCCGGACGGCGGTGCGCACCGTGCCGGCGGCACCGCCCGCTCGGCCGGTGTTCCGCACCACGTCACCCGATAGCCGTGTACATGCCGCGGTGACGGTTCTACGCTGTCGCCGCCCGCGCACCCCTCCCCTCCCGTACGGAGGCATTTGTGCCTGCTCCGTCCCCCTCGGCTTCCCCCGCCTCCCCCGCTTCCCCCACGTCGCGCACCTCTGCCTCCTTCCCGCGCATCAGCCGCTCGCCCCGCCACAGGGGCGATGCGCTCGCCGAAGCGTTCGGCCTCGCCGCCGGCCTCGGCACCTGGGCGAGCTGACGTGTATCTCACCGACCGGCCGACCGCAGCCGCTGCCACCACTCCGCCGGATGACCGGCGCCCCGCTCCGGGCCGGCGCTCCCTGGCCGCCCTGCCCTCCACCGTCCTCGTCCTGGGCACCGTAAGCCTGATCACCGATGTCTCGTCGGAAATGATCACGGCCGTGCTCCCGCTGTACCTCGTCACCGAACTCGGGCTGTCCCCTTTGGGGTTCGGTGTGCTGGACGGGGTCTACAACGGGGTGAGCGCGCTGGTCCGGCTGGTGGGTGGCCGGTTGTCGGACCGGGGCGAGGGCGGCGGCCACAAGACCGTGGCCGCGGTGGGGTACGGGCTCTCCGCCCTCTGCAAGCCGTTGTTGCTGATGGTGCACTCGCTGCCCTGGATCGGTGCGGTGCTGGCCGTGGACCGCACCGGCAAGGGGCTGCGGACCGCCCCACGGGACGCGATGATCTCGCTGGCGGCCGAACCGGCCACCCGCGGGCGGGCGTTCGGCGTGCACCGGGCGATGGACACCGCGGGCGCACTGTGCGGTCCGCTGGTGGCATTCCTGCTGCTGAGGGCGGCCGCAGAGGGCTATGACGCGGTCTTCACGGTCAGCTTCTGCATCGCCGTACTGGGCGTGGTCGTGCTCCTGCTCTTCGTGCCGGGTCGCGCCCGGAATGCAGCTCCGTCGACCGCCGAACCGGCCCCGGCCCGGCCGCAGATGCCGGTGCGCGCGCTCCTGGGGCGACCGGAGGTACGCCGGCTGACGGGGTGTGCGGTGCTGCTGGGGCTGACCACCGTCAGCGATTCCTTCCTCTATCTGACGCTGCAGCGGCGGCTGGATCTGCCGGCGGGGTGGTTTCCGCTGCTCCCGCTGGGCACGGCCGCGGCGTTCCTGCTGCTGGCCGTTCCCCTGGGGGCGATCGCCGACCGGCTCGGCCGCCGGAGGCTGTTCCTGGCCGGGCATCTGGCGCTGCTGTGCGCCTACGGTCTGCTCGTGGCCCCGCTCACCGACGGCCCGCTGCTGGTCTGTGCCGTGCTCGTCCTGCACGGTGCCTTCTACGCGGCGACCGACGGCGTGTTGGCGGCCGCGACCGCCGACGCGGTGCCGGAGGAGGCCCGGGGCAGCGGTCTGGCTGTGGTGCAGACCGGCCAGACCGCCGCGCGGTTCGTCTGCTCGCTGGCCTTCGGCGCCGCCTGGACCGCCTGGGGCGACCGCACCGCCGTACTGGCCGCCGCCCTCGGCCTCGCCCTCGCCGCGGCCCTCAGCGCCCGCCTGCTGCACCGCGCCGCCCCGGCGTGACCGTACAGACGTGAGCCGTCCCCGGGAGGCGGGGAGGCGCCGACCTCCTCCCCCCGGGACACACCCCTGTACCCCTGCTCGCCTGCTCACCTGCTCCCCGCCTACGCCACCCGCTCCTCCCC
>NZ_SDIG01000096.1:0-24040 GCF_004122755.1 Streptomyces sp. TM32 | reverse complement strand
CGGGGCGGGGAGGGTGGCGGAGTCGCTCGGGCCGGTGGAGGGCGAGTCCGACGCGCCGGGCGACGCGGACTCGCTGGTGGACGGCTCCGGGGACGGCGACTCGGCGCCCTCCTCCAGCTGGAGGTCGAAGTCGCGGACCGGCTGTCCGTTCAGCGCGGCCGCGGTGTAGTCGGCCCAGATCTGGGCCGGGTAGTCGCCGCCGTTGACCCGCGACAGGCCGCCCGCCCCGTACAGCGGTTCCTGTGCGGCGCTCTCCGGGTTCTGGCCCAGGACGGCGACGACGGTGGCGAGATCGGGGGTGTAGCCCGCGAACCAGGCGGCCTTGTCGTCCTCCGCGGTGCCGGTCTTGCCGGCCGCGGGCCGCCCGGCACCCTGGGCGGCGGTGCCGGTGCCGCCGTCGACGACGCTGCGCAGGATCGAGGTGGTGGTGTCGGCGGCCGCGCGCGGGACGGCGGCGGTCTCCTCGCGCTCGGGCAGTTCGAGGTCCTCCTCGTCCTTGGTGACCTTGTCGACCAGGGTGTACGGCCGGTGCCGGCCGTGATGGGCGAGGGTGGCGTAGACCTGGGCCATGTCCAGCACGCTGGGGGTGGCGGTGCCCAGCGAGATGGCGCCCTGGGACGCGGCGAGGCTGGGGGTGCCGGCGGGGATGCCCAGATCGACGGCGGTGGCCTTGACCTTGCCGGGGCCGACGTCGATGCCCATCTGGGCGTAGACGGCGTTGACGGACTTGTCCGTGGCCTCGGTGACGGTGATCGGTCCGTAGGAGCGGTCGTCCTCGTTGGCGGGGGCGAAGCCGGTGGGGTGGCCGTGACGGAGCGTCATCCGCTTGTTGGTGCCGTCGTACACGGTCTGGGGGGTGATCCGTTCGCCGTCCTGGGTGGTGGAGCGGTGCTGGACGGCGGCGGCGAAGACGATCGGCTTGAAGGTGGAGCCGACCTGGTAGTCGCTGCGGGTGGCGCCGTTGACGTACTGCTTGGCGTAGTCGATGCCGCCGTAGAGGGCCACGACCCGGCCGCTCGCGGGGTCGATGGAGGCCCCGCCGGCCCGGACGTAGCGGTCGACCGTCCGGGAGTCGTCGAGCCGGTCCATCACACGGGTGTTGACCGCCTTGACGAAGGCGTTCTGGCGCTTCTTGTCGATGGTGGTGGTGATGCGGTAGCCGCCGGCCCGCAGGGTCTCCTCTTCGAGGATCTGGTGGTCGGTGAGGTAGTCCTTGACCGCCTCGACGAGGTAGCCGCGCTGGCCGGTGAGTCCGGCGGAGGCCTTGGCGGGTTTCGGTTCGGGGAAGCGCAGGGCGGCCCGCTCGGCGGGGGTGAGCCACTTCTTGGTGACCATGCCCTTCAGGACGTAGTTCCAGCGCGCCAGCACCCGCGGGCGGTTGCCGGGGTGGGCGGTGAGGTCGTAGGCGCTGGGGGCGTTGAGGAGGGTGGCGAGGTAGGCGCCCTGGGCGGTGGTCAGCGCCTCGGCGTTGCGGCCGTAGTAGGACTGGGCGGCGGCCTGGATGCCGTAGGCGTTGCGGCCGTAGTAGCTGGAGTTGAGGTAGCCCTCCAGGATCTTGTCCTTGCTCACCTCGCGGTCCAGCTTGATGGCGATGAAGAACTCCTTGGCCTTGCGGGTGACGGTCTGTTCCTGGCCGAGGTAGTAGTTCTTCACGTATTGCTGGGTGATGGTGGAGCCGGACTGTTTGCCCTTGCCGGTCACAGTGTTCCAGGCGGCCCGGAGCATCGCGGCGGGGTCGACCGCCGACTCGGCGTAGAAGTCGCGGTCCTCGGCGGCGAGGACGGCCTGCTGGACGGACTTGGGGATCCGGCTGAGCGTCACGTTCTGCCGGTTGACCTCGCCGTCGCGGGCCAGCTCCGAACCGTCGGAGTAGAGGTAGACGTTGCTCTGGGCCTTGGCGGCGCTGTTGGCCGGCGGGATGCCGACCAGCAGATAGCCGGCGATCATTCCGCCGACGATGAGCAGCAGGAACAGCAGCACGGTGCCCAGCACCGTGCGCCAGGTGGGGAGGGCACGGCGCCAGCCCGTGCGTTGTCCGCTCATGTCGGTTGGACTCCTCGGACGCCGCCGGAGGTTGCACCGCGGCGGGTCGGTGTCATGTCGGGGATATGTGCGGTACGCCGGGAGCAACTGCCGCACATGGGGCAACTCTCGCATCATCCGGGCCGGTCAGGAGGGGTGGCGCGCACCCTCGGCCGCCTCCTGACCGGCTGAATGGCGCCCACGGCTCACCCGAAGCAGTGATAATTCGATGGTGCCCGCCCGACCCGCGCCGTAGGCTCCGGTGCTTTGGGCGTCCGGCCCGAATGACGTCCGGGAGGGGTACGCGGCGTGTGGTACGCGGCGGTGGCGTCCGGCAGCTTCCGGCGGTACGCCACGTATCAAATCGCCACCGTGGCGGGTGTGTTCACCAACACCGTCTTCGGCTTCATCGTCGCCTCCACCTATATCGCGCTGTGGCACGAGCGGCCGCATCTGGGCGGCTACGACCAGGCGCAGGCGCTGACCTTCGTATGGACGGCGCAGGCGCTGCTGGCGACCGCGGCGCTGATGGGCAGCGGCGGCCTGGACGAGTTGCAGGAGCGGATCCGCAGCGGGGACATCGCGGTGGACCTCTACCGGCCCGCGGATCTGCAGCTGTGGTGGCTCTCCGCGGACCTGGGGCGGGCCGCCCTGCAGCTGCTCGGCCGCGGGGTGGCGCCGATGGCGGTGGGCGCCCTGGCCTTCCCGCTCGCGCTGCCCGACGATCCGCTGACCTGGGCCTGCTTTCTGCTGTCGGTGCTGCTCGGGGTGCTGGTCAGCTTCGCGCTGCGGTATCTGGTGGCGCTGGCCTCGTTCTGGCTGCTCGACGGCTCGGGCCTGTCCCTGATCAGCGGCCTGGCCTGCATGTTCTTCTCGGGGATGCTGCTGCCGCTGCGGGTCTTCCCCGGTGGTCTGGGGGAGGTCGCCGCACTGCTGCCGTGGGCGGCGGTGCTGCAGACGCCGGCCGATGTGCTGGTGGGGGTGCTGAGCGGGGGCGCGCTGGTGCGCGGGCTGGTGTTCCAGGCGGCGTGGGCGGTGGCGCTGCTGGCGCTGGGGCGGCTGGTGCAGTCGGCGGCGACCCGCAAGGTGGTGGTGCACGGTGGCTAGCGAGCCGGGGGTGGCCCGCGGCCGGGTGGCGGCGGTGGCGCAGGGGCTGTCGGCCTACGGGCTGATCGTGCGGATGTGGGTGCGCTCCAGCCTCGCCTACCGGACCTCGTTCGTGCTGATGGCGTGCGGCAACTTCGCGGCGAACGCCCTGGACTTCGTCGCGATCATGCTGATGTTCTCCCGGATCGATGCGCTCGGCGGCTTCGCGCTGCCGGAGGTGGCGTTTCTGTACGGCACCTCCGGTGCCGCGTTGGGCCTGGCGGATCTGGCGCTGGGCAGCATCGAGGGGCTGGGCCGGCGGGTGCGCGACGGCACCCTCGACACCCTGCTGCTGCGCCCGGCGCCGGTCTTCGCGCAGATGGCGGCGGACCGTTTCGCGCTGCGCAGGCTGGGCCGGATCACCCAGGCGCTGCTGGTGCTCGGCTGGTCGCTGCCCCGGATCGAGGTGGAATGGACGGTGGGCCGGGTGCTGCTGGTGCCGCTGATGGTGGTGTGTGGCACGGCCATCTTCGCGGCGGTGTACACGGCCGGTGCCGCCTTCCAGTTCTGGGCGCAGGACGCGGCCGAGGTGCAGAACTCCTTCACCTACGGCGGCAACGCGATGTTGCAGTACCCGCCGACGGTGTTCGCCAAGGAGCTGGTGCGCGGGGTCACCTTCCTCGTCCCGCTGGCGTTCGTGAACTGGCTGCCCGCGCTGCGGCTGCTGGGCCACCCCGATCCGCTGGGGCTGCCGGGCTGGGTGGATTTCCTGGGGCCCGTGGTGGCGGCGCTGATGTGTACGGGGGCGGGGCTGGTCTGGCGGCTGGGGCTCCGGGCGTACCGCAGCACCGGAAGCTGAGGGAGGGGCAGATGGCGCCCCGTGCACGGGCCGACGAGGACGACAAGGGGGCGGGTGTGGTGGGTGATGCCGCCGCGGCGGAGCCGCTGATCGAGGTGGACGGCGTCGAGAAGGTCTTCTCGGTGCGGCGCAAGGCGGGCCGGCTGCGCAGGGTGCGCGAGGAGGTCCGGGCCGTGGACGGGATCTCCTTCCGGGTGCCGCGCGGCGAGATGGTCGGCTACATCGGGCCGAACGGCGCGGGGAAGTCCACCACCATCAAGATGCTGACCGGCATCCTGGTGCCCAGCGGCGGCCGGCTGCGGGTCGCCGGCATCGATCCGGCGCGCGAACGCACCCGGCTCGCCCGCCGGATCGGCGTGGTCTTCGGGCAGCGCACCACGCTGTGGTGGGACCTGCCGCTGAAGGACTCCTACGAGCTGGTGCGGCGGATGTACCGGATCCCGGACGCCGTCCACCGCGCCAACCTGGAGCGCTGCGTCGAACTCCTCGACCTGGCCCCGCTGCTGGCCGTACCGGTGCGGCAGCTGTCGCTGGGGCAGCGGATGCGCGGTGACATCGCGGCGGCGCTGCTGCCGGACCCCGAGGTGCTGTATCTGGACGAGCCGACCATCGGCCTCGATGTGCTCAGCAAGGCGAAGGTGCGCGGCTTCCTGCACGAGGTGAACGCCGAGCGCGGCACCACCGTCCTGCTGACCACCCATGACCTCACCGACATCGAGCAGCTGTGCCGCCGGGTCATGGTCATCGACCACGGCCGGCTGGTCTACGACGGCGGCCTCGACGGGCTGCGGACGGCCGGCGGCGGGGAGCGGACGCTGGTGGTGGAGCTGGAGCGCGAACTCCCGCCGATCGAGGGCGTCCCGGGTGCCCGCACGGTCAAGGTGGCCGGCCCCCGGCAGTGGCTGGCCTTCCCGGCGGCGCAGAGCGCGGCGCCGCTGGTCGCGGCGGTCGCCGCGCGCTATCCGCTGGTGGATCTGTCCGTACGGGAGCCGGACATCGAGTCCCTGATCGCCGAGCTGTACGCGGGTGGCGGGAAGCGCGCGGATACCGCCGGCGACGGGGGAAAAATCGGCCGTGCGCCCTAACCTGTCGCTATGACTGAAGACCTCCCAGAATTGCGCGCCTCCGACGCCGACCGTGAGCGGGTCGCCGAGATCCTGCGGGACGCCGTCGCCGAAGGGCGGCTGGCAATGGAGGAGTTCGACGAGCGGCTGGAGGCGACGTACCGGGCGCGCACCTACGGGGAGCTGGAGCCGCTCACCGCCGATCTGCCGGCGGCCGCGACGGCTCCCGCGCCGCTGTCGCTGCGCAAGGACACCGCGGCGGTGACCGGGTGGTCGGAGCGGATCGTGAGCCACACGGACGGATCCGGGGCGGGCATCGGCATCCTGGGTGGCTTCCAGCGCAAGGGGCGGTGGACCATCGGGCGCCGCTTCACGGCGGTGTGCCTGATGGGCGGCGGCGAGCTCGACCTGCGCGAGGCGAACTTCGCCGGGCCCGAAGTCGTCATCAGCTGCTGGGCGTTGATGGGCGGGGTCAGCATCGTGGTGCCGCCGGGCGTCGAGGTCGATGTGCGGGGCCTGGGCATCATGGGCGGCTTCGACGCGCCGGACGGGGAGCCGGGCGAGCCCGGTGCGCCCCGGGTGATCGTCAAGGGGCTGGCGCTGATGGGTGGCGTCGGCGTCGAGCGCAAGCTGCTCAAGGAGGAGCGGCGCCGCCTCAAGGAAGAGAAGCGGCGCCTGAAGCACGAGCGGCGCAACGAGCTGGACTAGGGCCTGTCCGGTGGACAGGCCCTGACCGGCGCCTGCCCCGCCGTCACAGCGAGGCGGGCGCGGACTGCTTGAGGTGCTCCAGGTTCACGGCGTTGGCCATCGCCCGGAAGCCCTCGTCGCTCGGGTGGAGATGGTCACCGGAGTCGTAGGAGGGCCGCAGCCGCACCGGCATCGACGGGTCGCGCAGCGCCTTGTCGAAGTCCACGACCTCGTCGTAGACGGAGCCGGAGCGGATGATCCGGTTGACCTGCTCGCGGACCGAATTCAGCAGATCGGAGTAGCCGCGGTGGCCCCCGAACGGCGTAAGGGTGCTGCCGGTGACGCGCAGCCCACGGGCATGCGCCTGGCGGACGAGCTGCCGCATCCCCGCCACGATCTTCTGCGGGTCGAGCTGACGCGGTGACTTGAACAGGTCGTTCAGCCCGATCTCGACGATCACCGCCTTCACCCCGGTGCGCGACAGCGCGTCACGGTCCAGGCGGGACAGCACGCTGGGCCCGTTGTTCGGCGAGAACCTGCTGCCGTTGACCAGCAGGCGGTTGCCGCTGATGCCCTGGTTGAGGACGCCGTAGCGGGGCGCGCCGGGCTCGTTGCGCAGCCGCGCCGCGAGGAAGTCCGTCCAGCGGTGGTTGGCGCCCGCGGTGGAGGTGATGCCGTCGGTGATGGAGTCGCCGATGGCGACGACCGCGCCGCGGGCCTGGGTGCTCCACACGTCCACACCGGTCAGATAGCGCCAGTACGGGCTCTGCTCGGTGTAGGCCGCGCCGGTGGCGTCCTCCGCCCGGTCGCCGCGCGCCAGGTAGGAGGTCTGCCGGGCGTACGGGTGATACGTGGCGGGGCCCGAGGTCGACGGGGAGTACGTGGTGACCAGCAGGTCCGCGTCGCCCGGCACCTGCAGCCGGGTCGGGTCGCTGGTGACCGCGCCGCCCGCCGGGATGGTCACCGCGGGCTTGCCGCCGAAGGACAGCCGCCGCATGGTGCCGGTCGCGGCGGTGGGGTTGCTGGGGGCCGCGGCCAGCGCCAGCGAGGCATGGCTGACCACCAGCGGGCGGGTGCCGTAGAGGTTGGAGAGCTGGATGCGCACGCCGGAGCCGCCGACGCTGGTGTGCACGACATTGCGTATCGACATGCCCGCGTAGCCGTTCAGGGTGCCCGGCTCGGCCGCCGCGGCGGCCGCCGACCAGGTGCCGACCCACTGTCCGGACACGGCGGGGGCGGCCGGGTCGCGGGGCTTGTGAGGGGAGCTGCCCAGGCCGCCGCCCTCGCCGCCGAAGCCGACGAATATGGCGGTCGAGATCAGCACACACACCGCCGCCAGGCCGGCGAACAGGGCGTAACCCACACTTTTGCTCATGCGGGAGGGGTCTCCAGGGGAAAGCGGAGCAGCACGCTCCGGGCGGGCAAGGGCAGCGGATGATCAGCGGCACCGTTGCGGTCCGATCGGTCCTTCATGATCCCACGGACCTCCGGGAAGCCGCCCGGCGCCCCGGACCGTGCCGCCGTGGCATGGACGCGGGGAACTCGTGGTTCGTTCCAGGAGTAGGTCACAGTGGGACACGGGGCCGGACCGGCGGCCGGTCCGGAGCAGCATAGGCCGTAGGGATGACGGGGGAACGCGGTGGGAGCGGTGGAGCGGATGGAACGAACGGATTCGGACACGGCGGCGGACGCGGCGCGGGACCCGGTGACGGACGCCACGCCCACGGGCCGGTTCGCGGCGGCCGGCTTCGCCTACGGCGCCGCCGACGAGGAGCGCCGGCGCGCGGTGCGCCGGATGAAGACCCTGGCCACCGGCCTGCTGCTGGCCGTCGCGCTCGTCTACGTGCTGGCGAAATGGGCCGGATCCGCCGGGGCGGGTGGCTGGACCGGGTTCGTCGCGGCGGCCGCGGAGGCGGGGATGGTCGGTGCGCTGGCCGACTGGTTCGCGGTCACCGCGCTGTTCAAGCGGCCGATGGGGCTGCCGATCCCGCACACCGCGATCATCCCCACCAAAAAGGACCAACTGGGTCAGAGCCTGGGTGATTTCGTCGGGGAGAACTTCCTCTCCGGCGACGTCGTCCGGCGACGGCTGCACTCCGTCGCCGTCGGCCGGCGGCTCGGCGGCTGGCTCGCCGAACCCCGCAACGCCGACCGGGTCACCGCCGAGGTGTCCACCGCGCTGCGCGGCGCGCTGGCCGTGCTGCGCGACTCCGATGTGCAGGCGGTGGTCGGCGAGGCGATCACCCGTCGGGCCGATGCCCAGGAGATCGCGCCCCCGCTCGGCGGGCTGCTGGAGCGGATCGTCGCCGAGGGCGGCCACAAGCGGGTGGTGGACCTGGTCGTGGCCCGGGCCCATGACTGGCTGGTCGAGCACGGCGACTCCGTGATGACCGCGGTCTCCGGCGGCGCCCCCGGATGGACCCCGCGGTTCGTCGACCGCAAGGTGGGCGGCCGGGTCTACAAGGAGTTGCTGCGCTTCGTCACCGAAATGCGGGACATGCCCGAGCATCCGGCGCGTGGCGCGATCGACCGCTTCTTGCGGGACTTCGCGGACGATCTGCAGTCCGATCCCGACACCCGGGCCCGCGTCGAGCGGCTGAAGGCCGAGGTCCTGGGGCGCAGCGAGGTGCAGGACCTGATCGCCTCGGCCTGGGGCTCGGTCCGCGGGATGATCGTCGCCGCCGCCGAGGACGAGCGCAGCGAACTGCGGCTGCGGGTACGGGCGGCGCTGCTGTCCCTGGGGCGGCGGCTGGCCGCCGAGGAGCGGTTGCAGGGCAAGGTGGACGGCTGGCTGGAGAACGCGGCGGTCTATGTGGTGACGACCTATCAGAGCGAGATCACCGCGCTGATCACCGACACCGTGGCAGGCTGGGACGCGGAGCACACCTCGAAGAAGATCGAGGCGCACATCGGCCGTGATCTCCAATTCATCCGCATCAACGGCACCGTCGTGGGCGCCCTGGCGGGCCTGGCGATCTACGCCGTCTCGCAGGCCTTCGGCGGCTGACGCCCCGGACACGCCCTGGCGCTGCCTCTGGTGGCCTGGGCCCGCAGGGCTTACGGTGCCCGCGTGCGCGAGCGGATACCGGTGGTCGTACAGGGGCGGCGGGCTCGGCGCCCTGCTGTCGTGCGGGTGCTGTGGACGGGGGCGGAGCTGGCCGTGACGCTCGGCGTCGTCCTGCTGCTGCTCGTCGTCCACCAGCTGTGGTGGACGAACCGTCAGGCGCAGGAGGCGGCCCGGGACCAGGTGGACCGGCTGGAGCGGCAGTGGGCCGCCGGCCCGCCGGCGCCCGGCGCGTCCCCGGCGCCCGGGGGCGAGGCGGCCGACGGAGCGCGGACCGCCGGGCGCTCCCCGTCACCCGGCGCCCCCGGACACCGCGCCGCCGCCGGGTACCCGACGCCCCGCGCGGACCTGGCGTACGCCGTGCTGCGCATCCCCCGGCTCGGCCTGACGGTCCCCGTCGCCGAGGGCGTCGGCAAGGCCGCGGTCCTCAACCGGGGCTATGTGGGCCACTATCCGCACAGCGCGCAGCCCGGCGAGCCGGGCAACGTCGCCCTGGCCGGGCACCGCAACACCCACGGCGAGCCGTTCCGCCACCTCGACCGGCTGCGCACCGGCGACACCGTCGTCCTCGACACCGCCCGGACCCGCTCGACCTACACCGTCCGGCGCATCCTGCCGCGCACCACACCCGGCGACGGCACGGTGCTCGCCGCGGTGCCGTACAGCGGGGTGCACCCCTCCTACCGTTTCACCGCGCCCGGCTCCTATCTGACCCTGACGACCTGTACGCCGGCCTACACCTCCGCCTACCGGCTGGTGGTGTGGGGCGTGTTGCGGTCGACACAGGCCCGGTGAGCGCGGCGGGCCTTCGCCTAGGCTCTCGCCTTGTGGCTGACCAGACCTCCCCGGGGGCCTCCCCGGGCTCACGCAAACGTCCCGCGCTGCTGTGGCTGTTGCTGCCGTATGTACTGTTCCTGGCGGTGCTGCCGCTGGTGAACCGGGTGACCCCGACGGTGCTGGGGCTGCCGTTCCTGTTCTTCTGGATGCTGCTGGCGACGCTGGCGACCCCGCTGTCGGTCTGGCTGGCGCGGCGCGGTGACCGGGCGCGGGGGCGGGGATGAACGCCACGGTGTCCACCGCCGTGTTCGGTGCCTTCATGGTGCTCACCGTCGTCCTCGGGCTGCTGGCGGTGCGGGGGAGAGGCACAACCGGGGGGCAGACCGAAGGGCTTCCGGGGAAGGGCGGTGGTGGGCGACGGGCGGGCGGCCTCACCGAGTGGTCGGTGGGCGGCCGGAGCCTGGGCACCGTCTTCATCTGGGTGCTGATGGCCGGCGAGAGCTATACGAGCTTCAGCTACCTCGGCGCGGCCGGCTGGGGCTACCAGTTCGGCGCCCCCGTGCTCTATGTGCTGGCCTACATGTCCTGCGGCTATGCGCTCGGCTACGTCGTCGGTCCGATGCTGTGGGCCTACGCCCGCCGGCACGGCCTGGTCGGCATCACCGACATCGTGGCGCACCGCTACCGCCGGCCCTGGCTCGGCGCCGCCGTCGCGCTGCTCGCCACCGTCTGTCTGCTGCCGTACATCCAGCTCCAGATCACCGGCATGGGCGTGGTCGTCTCCACGATCTCCTACGGGGCGATCAGCCTGAACTGGGGCTACTTCCTCAGCTTCGCGGTCACCACCGCCTTCGTCACGGTCAGCGGGCTGCGGGGCAGCGCCTGGGTCTCCGTGCTCAAGGACGTGCTGGTCATCGCCACCCTCGGCTTCCTCGCCATCTATGTGCCGTGGCACTACTTCGACGGCTACGGGCCCCTGCTGCACCGGATCGTCGCCGAGAAGCCGCAGTGGCTGACCTTTCCCGGACACGAGTCGGGCGGTCTGGGCCAGGTCTGGTTCCTCACCACCACCCTCGTCAACTCCCTGACCGTGGTGATCTTTCCGACGACCGTGGCCGGCTATCTCGGCGCCCGCAATGCCGAGGCGCTGCGCCGTAATTCCCTGTATCTCCCTGCCTACAACGTCTTGTTGTTCGTGCCGGTGCTGCTGGGGATGGCCGCGCTGTTCGTGGTGCCGCACCTGAGTGGTGCGGGCTCCAATCTCGCGCTGTTCAAGCTGGTGGTGGACTCCCTTCCGGCCTGGGCCGTGGGGCTGATCGGGGTGGCCGCCGCCCTCTCCTCCATCGTGCCGATGGCCGTGTTCATGCTGGTCATCGGCACGATGTGGGGGAGGAGCGTGCTGGGGGCGATACCGCGCCTGCGTACCGGGGCGACGGGAGCGGCCGAGGGGGAGGAGCGGGGAGCGGCGCCGGAGGGCCGGCAGAAGCTGTTCTCGCAGCTGGTCGTGGTGGTGGCCGGAGCCCTGGCGCTGCTGCTGACCTACACCGCCCCCGACACCCTCGTCCGGCTGTCGCTGATCTCGTACGAGGGCATGGCGCAGCTCGTACCGATGGTGCTGCTGGGGCTGGTGTGGCGGCGGCTGACGGTGCACGCCGCGGTGAGCGGCCTGGTCGTGGGCTTGGTGCTCGTCTGTGTCCTGGTCTTCGGGGGACACGACCCGATCTGGGGAGTGAATGCCGGGCTCGTCGGGCTCGCCGTGAATCTGGCGGTGGCGCTCGCGGTCACCTGGCTGGGACCGCGGGGGACGGACGAGCGGCCGGACGCCGAAGTGCTGGCGCTGGACGAGGAGTTCCCCCGGCAGCGGACTCGGGCGCGGGGCGCCGCGGTCAGCCCTCCGGCGTCGTCGTGATCTTCTTGCCCTCCTTGGAGACCGCGAACCACAGGCCCATCTTGCCCTGGCCGTTGATGTCGCCGGGCTGCTTGTCACCGGTGAAGGTGTAGACGGGCCAGCAGTCGACGGCCAGCTGGCGGAGGCCGTCGGGGCGGGTGACGGTGGAGATGAGCTTGGACGGGATGCCCTTGAGCTTGGAGCGGTCGGCGGGCTTGGCGGGCTTCCAGGTGTCCAGGCAGGCGTCGTTGCAGCCGAACTTCATCGGCCAGGCGCTGTCCTTGTTGAAGCGGTAGAGGGTCATGCCCTTGCCGTCGACGAGGATGTCGCCGAGCTCGGGCTGGTTCATCACCGAGACGTCGCCGGGCGGCTGCGCGCCGGCCTTCTTGCCGTCGGCGGCCAGCGCGTTCCACGTGCCGCCCACGCCCTGGCCCTTGGTGTCGCCGGGCTTGGTGTCCTTGGCGTAGCGGTAGGCGGGCCAGCCGCCGATGGTGAGCTGCTTGGTGCCGTCGGCGCGGGTGACCGAGCCCAGCGCGCTCTTGGCGATGCCGGCGGGGGCCTGGGCGCCGTCGGCGGGGACCACGGGCCAGGTGGTGGCGCAGGAGCCGGAGCAGTTGGACTTCGGCGGGTCGGCGGTGTCCTTGTCGAAGCGGTAGAGCGTCATGCCCTTGGAGTCGGTGACGACCGGGCCGAGCTTGTCGTCCTGGTGCAGTGCCAGCGTCCCGGCGCGGGGCGCGGACTGGGGGGCTGCGCCGCTGTCGCCGCCGGCCTGGCCGCCGTAGCCGTCGCCCTGGCCGGAGCCGGAGGAGCCGTACTTGTAGTCACTGCCCGCTCCGGCCGGCTGCACCTGGTCCTGGGTGGGGGTGGTGCCGGCGCTCTGGTTGTCGCTGCTGCCACAGGCGGCGGTCAGCGCCAAGGTGGCGACCGCCATGGCCGCGAGGCCCGCTCGACGTCGAGTGATCATGATGTCTCCTCTGCCGGTTGGTCATTCCGTCGCTTGCTGAGGTGGAGCTGAAGTGCCTGTCCCGGGGCCCGTGCCGTTGCGGGCCGGGGCCGGCGGGGTGCCGTCGCCGGGGATTACGCGCTACGGGGGGCCCGGCGTTCAACGGCGGCGAAGAATTTTCCCCGCGCGCAAAAACCGTGTGCGGTCGGTCAGTTGCCGCCCTGCACGCGCAGCGCCAGCGCCGGGCAGCGGCGCACCGCGAGCTGCGCACGGCGCCGCATCCGGGCGGGCAGCGCCATGCTGGCCTTCTCCGGGTAGCCGTCCGGGCCGAGCTTCACGATGCCGGGCACCACGTCCGCACACAGGCCGTGGCCGCGGCACAGCGTCCAGTCGACCAGCAGCCGTTCCTGCGGCGGCGCGGCGGGTGCCGACGGGGCGGTCGGCGCGGCGGACGGCAGGAGCGGCAGGTGCCCGGTGACCGGCAGGGCCCCGGTCACCGGGCGGCCGCACCCGAACCCCCGCGCATGGCGCTCGAACTCCTCGGGGAAGGCGGCGAGGGCCGAGGCCACGAAGCGGGCGGTGCCGTCCGGGTGGCTACAGGCGCCGCGCTTCTCCACGGCCCGCATCCGGGCGTGCACGGCGTCCAGCGCGGCGTCTCCGCCGCCGCGGACCGCGAGGTCGAGCTGGTCGGCGAGCGCGGGCAGGCCCAGCACACAGGGGCCGCACTGGCCGGCCGACTCGGCGCCCATCCACTTCGCGACGCGGACGGTCTCGCCTGCCGGGCAGGTGTCGTACGGCAGCGGGAGGACCGCGCCGGCGCCGAGCACCGCGTTGTAGGTCTTCAGGTCGTCCCGGGACAGCGTCGCGGTCTGGGCGTCGACGGGCGAGATGAACGTGCCGTGGTAACCCCCGATCAGCACCCCCTGCCCCGCGTCCATTCCGCAGAGCGCGAGCACCCGGTTGAGCGGGACGCCGTAGGGGACCTCGACCACGCGGCTGCCGGCCACGGTCAGCAGCAGGGTGCCGGGCTCCGTGGGCAGGCCGGCGGTGCGGTAGCCGAGCGCCCCGAGGCGGGCGGCCACGGCGAGCTGGGCGTAGGTCTCGGTGTTCGACAGCAGGGTCGGCACACCGTTCAGCCCGCGCTCGCTGGAGCGGATCTTGCGGCCCGAGGGCAGGCCGGGCCCGCCGCCCAGGCCGTTCGTCATCGCGGAGCCCTCGCCGGTGACGAACCGCTCGGTCAGCAGGGTGACCCGTAACGTCGGCCGCACCGGTCCGCGTTCGTCGATGGCCCGCTGTACGGAGTTCAGGACGTCCGTACGCGTCACGCCGATGGCGACCTCCTGGGCGCCGAGGGAGTCGGCGGCCAGCAGGGCGCCGTCGATCACCAGATGCGGGGCGTGCAGCAGCATCGCGGTGTCCTTGAGGCAACTGGGCTCGCCTTCGCTGCCGTTGACGACGATCGCGCCCTTGCCGTCCGCCCGCTGCATGCTGTCCAGGACCGCACTCACCTTGCGGGCGAACGGGAAGCCCGCACCGCCGCGGCCGCGCAGATCGATGTTCTCCGCCAGCGCCACCAGCTCCTGGGAGGTCAGCTGGGGCAGGCTGCCGTGCCGGGCGAGATGCGCCACCCGGTCCATGCGGGGCATCTCGTCCAGGCCGGCCAGCAGCCGGGGCGGGCCCAGCGACGCCAGCGTGGGGACGGGCTCCGGGCCCGTGAGGGCCGGCAGCATGCGGGTGGGGGCGGGGGCGGTCATGGGAGTTCTCCTGAGTTCCTGCGGGTGTCGCGCAGCCGCAGCGCGAGTCGTACGGCCACCGCGGTGAGGCAGATGGCGTAGCCGGCGATGGCGTAGCCGGCCGCGGGGCGGCCCGCCCTGAGGCCGTGCACCAGGGCCAGCCCCCAGGCGACGTACGCGCTCATGTGCAGCGCCCGCCACCACCGGGAAGCGGTGATGCCGGTAAAGGCGCCGCGCACCGCGCCGGTCACCGCCACGGCGATGAACACGTAGGCGGCGAGGCTGCCGAGGCCGATGAGTCCGGGGCGGGCGCCATCGGTGAACGGCACCGCGGCGGCCGTCGCATCGGTGTGGCCCTCGGTGACTTTGACCCAGACGTGCAGGCCCAGGAAGCCGAGGCCGGCGACGCCGGTGCCGCGGTGCACGGCCTGGGCGAGCAGCCGGTGGCCGGAGTGCAGCACCATCCGGTCGGTGGCGGCCAGGCCCCACAGCACGGTGATCGACAGGGAGACCAGCGCGAGCACCCCGGCGCCGTAGTCAAGGAAGTTGAGCAGGCCGTCCATCGCGCCGGAGCGCATCAGGACGGCGAGGAAGAGCAGCAGTGCGGCCGGAAGCGCCGGGCGGAGTACGGCGGTTCCGGCGAAGCCGCCGGCCGGTCGGCGGGCCGGCGGCCCGGGTTCGTTCGGAGGGCGCCGGGGGCGGGGCACGAGTGGCGAGGACCGGGCACGGTGTGCGCGACGGCCCTGACGGGACTGCAGACGCGGAGTCGACATCGATCCTCCCGGTGTTCGGGCACGGGTACGGGATGCGAATTTCCATGAAATCTCCCGGCGGCGGTATTTGCCCCGGGGCTTTTGTTCGGGTGACCCCCGGTAACACTAAACATTCTGTAACCGGGTGGATACGCAGGGCCGTAATCCGGATGTCAAAAGCATCTACGAACGTGTTCAGGATTTCGTAAGGTTTATCGCGCTGTGACAAATTCCTGCAGTGGCATCGCGGGCGCGCGGCACGACTCCGGATGATGCCCAATCAGGCGCACGGGGTGCGCCACCCCCCGTAACAGCCGCATCCCCGCCAGGATCGAGGTAGCGATGTGTGATCTCCTGAACCGCATCTGGTCGCGTCCCCGAGGCGAGTGGACCCGGGTAGTCAGAAATGAACTCCCGGACCTCGCCGAGAAGTTGGTCGCGGAGTTGCAACGCGGATTTCCCGCATTGTCCGCACTTCTCGGGGATACTCCCGTAGAAGAGGCACATTGGGCGCTTGAACAGGCCTTGCTGACAGTTCTTGGGTACCAAAAAGAGTCGGAGAGTAAACCTCCGGCAGGACCTTCTGTGGTGACCCCGATGCCCGTGGCCCGGGCTCGCCAGGACCTGTTCGACGTGCTCGCCGGACAACGCGAGGTGCCGGAGGAGGGGTTGACCGAGCTGTCCCGCGCGGCCGGCTGGCCCATCCCCGACACCCTCCAGGCCGTTGTGCTTGCCACCCCCGCCGAGGCCCCGCAGTTGGCCGCGGCACTGGGGCACGCCCTCATCGGCAGTGTCGACGGCTACACCTGTCTGTTCGTCCCCGACCCGGCCACCCAGACCAGGGGCCGCCTGGAGGCGGCGCTCAAGGGACGGCCGGCGGCGGTCGGACACGTGGTGCCCGCCACCGACACCGCCTCGTCGCTGCGTTGGGCCCGCTATCTGCTCACGCTGGCTCCCGGCCGGGTCGGCCCGGAGACGCGGCCCGCGTTCGTCGACGACCACCTCTCGGCGCTGCTGCTGCTCCAGGACGAGTCGCTGGCGGACGCGCTGACGTCCCGCTGGCTCGGCCCGCTGGAGGAGCTGACGCCCCGGCAGAGCGAACGCCTCGAAGTCACGCTGCTGGCCTGGCTGGAGGGCGGCGGCGCCCCCGAGGCCGCCAAGCTGCTGCATGTGCACCCGCAGACGGTCCGCTACCGCCTGCGGCAGATAGAGAAGCTCTTCGGCCCGGTGCTGCGCGATCCGCGGACCCGCTTCGAGCTGGAGATGGCGCTGCGCAGCCGTCGCCTGATGGCGCACGTCCGCAGTTACCGCGCCCGGGCCGGCCGCCGGGCCAGGACGGTCGCGTCGTCCATCCGCCCGCTGGGCATGGCCCGCGAGGCCCGCGTCAACGGCCTTTGACATACCGGCTGACGACGCACCACGTCCCTTGAGCTGACAGCCGTCCGGCCCGGCGAGAGCCCACCGGCCCACCGCCCGCCACCCGGCGCACCGCAGCGGTCCCGCATCCCGGAACACCGGGGTCGGGGCCGCTGCTTCGTCATGTGCGTCATGGACGTCACGTGCGCCATCTGCGTCAGGTGCTTCATGTGCGTCACGGCTGTGGCTTCTTCCGGGGCGCTGCTCCGTCATGCCGTGCGGACCGCCGCTCTCTGTCGTTGCTTCCCGGACGGACGACCGTCGCTCCGGCGTGGTGTGCGGGCCGGCGCTCCGGTCCTGGCTTCCCGGCCGCCGCGGGCGCCGGAGTTCCCGGGCCGCCACGCCAGTGGGCCCCGGCCCCCGCGTCGGCGGAGCCAGGCCCCGCCGCCGGGCCCGGAACCCGACTCCCCCTGCCGCCGTCGCCCCCGGCACGCAGGAAGCGCCACCAGGAGGCACCACGCAGAAGGTGCCCCCCAGGGAAGCTCTCCCTGAGGGGCACCTCCTTGCCTGCCTCACTCAGGTGCAGTTACGGCCATCGTTGATGCACTCGACGGCCTTGCTCATCAGGTCGTCCGGCATCACGTTGATGAAGTCACCGTGGTCGGTGACGGGTTTGTGCAGCTGCTCGGGGAAGCTGTCCACCGCGAAGCTGTCGCCCTGCGGGACGTCGTAGGTGATCCGCTGGGTGAGCTGCGGGATCGCCTTGAAGCCGTTGGGGCAGGTGCCGTTCTGGTCGGAGAACGCCACGTGGTCGCGGTGGTTGCCGCTGTCGATGTCCCGGCCGTCCCAGCAGTTCTGGAACGCGAAGGTGCGCACGACCTGCGAGCCCTGGGGGCACAGCGGGTACTTGTCCTTCAGCTGCCGGTCCTCGAAGCCGGTGCAGCTCCACGAGGCGTTGGCGTTCTTCGTGCCGTTGGTGAACGCCTTGGCGTCACCGGTGATGATCCGCAGGAAGCGCGGCATCGCGGTCACCGGACCGGCCTGGCTGCCCCGGAACTTCAGGGTCACCGTGGCCGGCGTCAGCGTCGTGCCGACGTTGGCGTCCTGCGCCGCTCCCGGCTTCTGCTCCGCGGCCCCGTCCAGCTTGCGCAGCACCGGCCAGTAGTGGGTGGACTGGTCGCCGTTGTTGCAGGTGGTGTCGGAGGCGGCGAGCTTGTTGTCGTCGGCGAAGGCGTCGGTGGCCTTGTTTCCGACGTAGTCGTGGGTGTGGTGGGCGCCGTTGCTCACGCCCGGCGTCACGATGACGTTGTCGGAGTTGAAGTGGCCGTCCTCATTGCGCCCGCACTCGGTGGTGAAGCTGCCCGTGGTGGCGTTGCCCCCCTTGGGAGCGGCGAACGGCGGGGCGTCCGCGTTCGGCTGGACGGTGGTGATGTCGACGAAGTCGTCAGGGGAGGGGCCGCCCTGCTGGCCCTGCTGCTGGCCGCCGGTCTGGTTCGGGTCCTGGGTCTGTTGCTGGCCGCTCTGGTTCGGGTCCTGGTTGGGGTCCTGGGTCTGGCCCTGCGTCTGGGTCTGCGTCTGCCCCTGGTACCAGCCGTCCTTCACGGACTTCGTGGAGTCGTTGCCGCCCGCGCCCGCGCCCTCGCTGATGGGCTTCATGGTGCAGCCGCTCATCTTGAGCAGGTAGCTCGGCCGCTTGGTGTTCTTGGCGATCGCCGTGACCATCATGTTGATGGTCTTCTGGCGCTGCGCCTTCAGCCCGCTGAGGACGTTGGAGCCGCTGCCGCCCATCATCTTGTGGTAGGCGTCGTGCACCTGCCGGTCGAGCGAGGAGAGCCCCTTGGAGACCGGGAGCTGGGCGCTGTGCGGCACCTTGCGCAGCCGCTCGCCCACATCGGGGCAGGAGATGGTGTACGAGGCGGACACCGTGTGCTGGTGGCCGGAGCCCGCTTCCGGGTGGGAGTTGCCGGCCAGCGCGGTCGTGGCGACCACGGCCAGACCGCCGCCGCCGAGCAGGAGCGCGCTGGCCCCCACGAGCATTCTGTTCGTCAAACGCGAGCGTTTATGGGCTTGTTGCCGTTGCCTCATGAGATCACTTCGCTTCGTCCGATGTGAGGGGTGTCGTCGTCCTGTTTCGTTTCGCAGAGGGGCGTGACGGGCGCCTTCCGGTGCGGGTCCTGCGCAAGGTCAGCTGGAGTGCAGGGTGTTGAAGTCGACCCGACCGGTCTTCTCCAGGACCGTGATGTGGTCCAGCACGACGTCGTTGGCGCGGTCCGCCAGAGCACGCACCATCGTGTTCTTGGTCTGGTCACGCACCAGGGCCACCAACCCGAAGACCTTGCCGTGGGCCCGGCGCAGCAACTCGGCCAGCGTCGCGTCGAACTCCTTGCCCTGGGCGGCCTTGAGCTGCCCGAGCCAGCCCTGCTGGGCGACGTTGGGCTCCGTGGGCAGGTCGATGCCCAGTGCCCGCCCGGCCTCGTTCGACCGCTGGTCCAGCTCGGTGTGTCCCGCCACGAGGTGGTTGCCGGCCGTGCGGACGGCGGCGGTCGTCCCGCGCTGCTGCGCCATCCGGCCCGAGGGCAGCTCCCACAGCCCGGCCAGCTTGACCTTGCGTACGAAGTCCCGGTCCATCGCGGTGAGCGGACCGTAGCGGGTGCTGACCGTGCCCCCGCCGTCGTCGTCGTACGTGAGCGTGGTGGTCGCCGCGGCTGCGGTCTCGCCGAAGAGTTGGACGGGCAGCAGCAGTGCCGCCAGTGTCGCCACGAGCGCGGCTACCACCAGTCCGGTGGCGATGGCCCGCCCGGATGTTGCGGAGTTGCTGAGGATCCGCACACGGCCTCCCGGTTCGTCTTACTGGAATGCCACCGGACGCTAAATGCCGCGCGGGGTCTGCGGTCGCGGGTCCTCACCCCTGGACAAATAACGGCCGGGCCCGCCGCGGCACTGCTACGGTGCCGCGTGCGGGCCCGACCGGGTGAACGGGTGACGTGCGCCGGATGCCGTATGCCCGGTTCGGGCCCGCACCAGCGCTCCGCCCTGCGTGCTCAGCGTGCGTACAGGCTCGCTGCCGCCCAGCGGCGGCGCTCCCGCCGGGACTCGGGCTCCTCGCTGCGGCCTTGGGCGTACAGCGCCTCGATCTCCGCCGCGTACGCCCCGACGATGGCCGCCCGCCGCAGCTTCAGCGACGGCGTCACCAGCCCGGACTCCTGGCTGAACTCGCCCGGCAGCACCCGGAAGGCGCGGATCGACTCGGCCCGCGACACCGAGGCGTTCGCCCGCGACACCGCCCGCCGCACCTCCGCCTGCAACTGCTCCTCCGGCGAGGGCGCCGTGCTGCCCGGGCTGGGCTCGTCCCGTAGCTTGCGCCAGTGCGCCAGCGCGTCCGGGTCCAGGGTGATCAGCGCGGTCACATAGGGCCGGTTGTCGCCGACGACCACACACTGCGAGATCAGCGGATGGGCGGACAGCCGCTGTTCCAGCCCCTGCGGCGCCACGCTCTTGCCGTTGCTGGTGATGATGACGTCCTTCTTGCGGCCGGTGATGACGAGATAGCCCTGCTCGTCCAGGTGCCCGAGGTCACCGGTCGCCAGCCAGCCGTCGTACAGTCCGCCGCCCGGGCCGCCGCTCTCGTCGAGGTAGCCGGCGAACACCACCGCACCCCGCACCCACACCTCGCCGTCCAGCGCCAGATGCACCGCACTGCCCGGCAGCGGCAGGCCCACCGTCCCGAACCGCACCCTGCCGGGCGGCTGTACGGTGATCGCGCCGCTGGTCTCGGTCAGGCCGTAGCCGTCGTAGACGGTGATCCCCATACCGGCGAAGAGCAGCCCCAGCTCCCGCAGCAGCGGCGAGCCGCCGGAGACGGCCGTGTGCACCCGGCCGCCCAGCATCTCGCGGATGCGCGAGTACACCAGCCGGTCATAGAGCGCATGGCGGGCACGCAGGAACGGGTCGGGGCCGCGCCCGGTGCCCGCTTCCTGCTCCGCGAGCGCCTCCGCGTAGCGCACCGCCACCGTCATCGCCGCGTCGAACGTCCGCTGCCGGCCCGCCTGTTCCGCGGCCTGCCGGGCGCGGGTGCAGATCTTCTCGAAGACGTACGGCACCGCGAACAGGAACGTCGGACGGAACGAGGCCAGGGCCGGCAGCAGTTCGCTCGACGACAGATCGGGCTGATGGGCCAGCTTGACCCCGCCGCGCAGGCACGCCACCTGCACCATCAGCCCGTAGACGTGCGCGAACGGCAGGAAGGCCAGCAGCGACGGACGCTCGCCGGGCGCGGCCAGCAGCCCGCCCCAGCCCGCGTACAGGGTGTCGCACTGGGCGGCGAGGTTGGCATGGGTGATCACGCAGCCGCGCGGGCGGCCGGTGGTCCCCGAGGTGTAGACGATCGCCGCGATGTCCTCCGGGTCGACCGCATGACGCAGCCGGTGGACATCCGCCTCGGGCAGCCGGGTGCCCTCCTCCCGCAGCCGCTCCACACAGTCCAGGTCCAGCTGCCACAGCCGGCGCAGCGCCCGTTCGTCGCAGGCCTCGGCCACGGTCATGGCCTGTGCCTCGTTCTCCACGATGATCGCGGTGACCTTCGCCCCGGTCAGGATGGCGCGCAGCTGCTCGGTCGACGCGGTCGGATAGACCGGCACCAGCTGCCCGCCGATCGCCCACAACGCATAGCTGAACAGCGTCCACTCGTACCGGGTCCGGGCCATCAGGGCGACCCGGGTGCCGGGCCGGACGCCGTCCGCCAGCAGCCCCCTGGCCAGCGCCAGGACCTCGTCCCGGAATTCCGCCGCCGACACCTCCTGCCAGCCGCCGCCGACCCTGGGATCGCGACGGGCGAGCTGCGCGAAGTCCGGCTGGTGAGTGGCGGTGTCGAAAACGGAATCGGCCAGACCGCCGGTCCGCAGTGGAGCCGCCAGGGCCGGAACGCTGATGTCGCGCACAGCACCTCCTTGGTGTTCCCCCTTGTAATTCCCCCTGGTCCTACCGCCGTCCCGACGGCAGGCAGGGCAAGTTACCGGCAGGTGTCCCGGCTGCCCAGCTCTATGGCTACTCTTGAGCGGAAGACGACAAGTCTTGAGCAGCGGACCACCTGAGGAGGACGCCGGATGCACCGCATCGTCGACGCTCCCCCAGTCTTCGTCCGGGCGGTGCCCCCAGGCGTCCGTTGCACGTCCGCGCTGTTCTTCCTCCTGGCCGGTCTCCTGCTCTCGCAGACCGGCCTCACCACGGCCCTGACGGCCGCCGCGACCACCGCCGCGATGATGCTGCTGTGCAGCGCCTTCCTGGTCGCGGCCGCCGCCCGGCCGTTGCCCCCGGGCCGGATCCGAACCGCCCTGCGCGACCGCGAGCGGCGCACGGCCTTCCTGCCCCAGCGCGATCCCGACGCGGCCGGCCGCCCGCGTCCCCGAGCACCGGGCCGTCCCTTCCCGACGGCCGCGTAGGCGCACCGGTCCGGTCACCGCACCGCACGCCGCGTCCGCGCGGCTCGTCACGCCGATTCCTCATCCCGGCACGACGAGACCCGTGGAGGGCTCACCCATGTCCATGTTCGGCTTCCTCGGCGACGCGCTGGCGCACGGCGCCGAGGCGCTCACCCCGCTCTTCGGCACCGCGGCCATGGCCGTCACCATCGTCCTGTGCACCCTGGCCGTCCGCGCCGCGCTGCACCCGCTCGCCCGCGCCGCCGCCCGCGGCGAGAAGGCCCGCTCGGCGCTCGCCCCGGAGCTGGCCGCACTCCAGCGCACGTACAAGGGCGACCCCGAGCGCCTGCAGAAGGAGACCTCCGCCCTGTACGCGAAGACCGGCTCCACCCCGCTGGCCGGCTGTCTGCCCACGCTGCTCCAACTGCCTGTCTTCTTCGTGATGTACCACCTGTTCTCCACCGGCGGGGGCGGTCTGCTGGACCACACCCTGCTGGGGGCGCCGCTCGGCGGCCACTGGAGCCAGGCGCTCGCCGACGGCGGTGTCCTCGGCCCGCAGGGCCTGGTCTACCTCGCGCTGTTCGCCCTGATCGCGGCGGTCGCCACCTGGAACTTCCGGCGGGCCCGCGCCACGATGGCGAAGGCCCCCGCCCCGGCCGCGGGCGGCAGCGGGGCGAACGCCGCACTGCCCGGCATGGCCTCCATGGCCAAGGTGATGCCGCTGCTGTCCTTCGGCATGCTGATCACGGTCGCCGTGGTGCCGCTGGCCGCCGGGCTCTACACGGTCACGACGACGATCTGGACGGCGTGCGAGCGGGCGCTGCTGCATCGCGACCGTGGGGACGGTGACGCGGGGGCGGCGCGGCAGTCGGGGGCTGCGGCGGCTCCCGTGACGGGCCGGACGGCCGCGGCCGAGGGGAGCTCCGCCACCCCGGACGCGCGCACCCCGGCCCGCCGCCCGGCACCGCAGCGCGCGCCGAAGAGCCGCGCGGCGCGGCAGCGGGCGGCCCGGGCCAGGGCCAACTCCCGGGCCAACTCCCGGGCCAATTCCCCGGCCAACGCCCCGGCCGACTCCCGGGTCGGCGCCCGCCCGGCAGCCGACGGTGCGCCGCGCGCGGGCGGGGCCGGCGAGGCCACCGTTCCCACCGCGGGATAGCGGCCACCGCGGGACAGCGGCGCGCCCCCAGCGGTCCAGTCCGGGAACGGGGCCTTGCGGACCGGACCCCGTTCTTGGACGATCGGCCGAATCGCTCGATGGCCGTCCCCCATCGGCCGGCCCGGAAGAGCCCTTCCCGGCCGACCTACGACCACGGGAGTGGGGAACCGATGAAGCTGCTGCGTGTCGGCACGGTGGGGGCGGAACGCCCGGCGCTGCTCGACGGGTCCGGGGTCCTGCGGGATCTGTCGGGACTGGTCCCGGACATCGACGGGGCGTTGCTCGCGGACGAGCGGAAGCTGGCGGCCCTGCGCGCCGCCGCGGCGTCCGGTGAGCTGCCACGGCTCGACGCGGCCGGACTGCGCACCGGTCCACCGCTGGCCCGGATCGGCAAGATCGTCTGCATCGGGCTGAACTACCACGATCACGCCCGGGAGACCGGGGCCGCGCCCCCCGAGGAGCCGATCCTCTTCATGAAGGCCCCGGACACGGTCGTCGGCCCCGACGACACCGTGCTGGTGCCGCGGGGCAGCGTGAAGACCGACTGGGAGGTGGAGCTGGCGGTCGTCATCGGCCGCACGGCCCGCTACCTGGAGACCGACGAGCAGGCGCTGGCGGCGGTCGCCGGCTATGCCGTGGCGAACGACGTCTCCGAGCGCGCGTTCCAGATCGAGCGCGGCGGCCAGTGGGACAAGGGCAAGAACTGCGAGACGTTCAACCCGCTGGGTCCGTGGTTGGTGACCGCCGACGAGGTGCCCGATCCGCAGGATCTCGGCCTGCGGCTGTGGGTCAACGGCGAGCTGAAGCAGGACGGGACGACCGCCGAGCAGATCTTCCCGGTGGCCGAAGTGGTCCGCTACGTCAGCCGGTTCATGACCCTGTACCCCGGCGACGTCCTCAACACCGGCACCCCCGCCGGCGTCGCCATGGGCCACCCGGACCCCAAGCCGTATCTGCGGGCCGGCGATGTCGTGGAGCTGGAGATCGAGGGGTTGGGGCGCCAACGAACCGCGCTCCGCGCGGGGTGATTCCCACGTTGTCGGCTGTCCCGCCGTTGCGCCTGCGCTTTGCGGCGCGCCCCACGTTGTCGGCTGTCCCGCCGTGGTGGTTTGTCGCCGTTGCTCCCCCACTGCCTGAAGGGCGTGGGAGGTACCCCCACGCGGCGGGCGTGGGTTTGTCGGGTGCGGTGCCGCTCCTCCGGACTTCGTCCTGCGGCGCGGCCCCTCCCGTTGGGGG
>NZ_SDIG01000095.1:0-25163 GCF_004122755.1 Streptomyces sp. TM32 | reverse complement strand
GGGGCGGACCGCAGGACGAAGTCCGGAGGAGCGGCACCGCAGCCGACCACCCACGCCCGCCGCAGGCGCAACGGCGAGACGAAACACGGCGGGAAAGCCGAGGACGTGGGGGGCGCCGCAAAGCGCAACGGCGAGCAACACCCACGGCGGGCCAGCCAAAAACGTGGGAAGCAAAGCCAAGCGCAGCGGAATGTCGGTGGGCTGTAGGCGCGTTGTCGGCGCCGGCTGACACCGTGGTGGCATGACGCGACAGACGATATCCACCGAGGGCGGCAACGCCGTGGAGGTGCGCGGTCTGGTCAAGCACTTCGGCGCGGTCAAGGCCGTCGACGGAGTGGACCTGGACGTGAAGGAAGGCACCGTGCTCGGGGTGCTCGGCCCCAACGGCGCCGGCAAGACGACGCTCGTACGCTGCCTGTCCACCCTCCTGGCGCCGGACGCCGGCCGGGCCGTGGTGGCCGGCTACGACGTGGTGCGCCAGCCCCGCGCGCTGCGCCGCAGGATCGGGCTGACCGGGCAGTACGCCTCGGTCGACGAAAAGCTCTCCGGCTGGGAGAACCTCTACATGATCGGGCGGCTGCTCGATCTGTCCCGCAAGGAGGCCCGGGGCCGCGCCGATGCGATGCTGGAGCGGTTCTCGCTGACCGAGGCCGCCAAGCGGCCCGCGGCCAAATACTCCGGCGGGATGCGCCGCCGGCTCGACCTGGCGGCCTCGATGATCGGCCGCCCGTCGGTCCTCTTTCTGGACGAGCCGACCACGGGCCTGGACCCCCGTACCCGTAACGAGGTGTGGCAGGAGATCCGGCGGATGGTGCGCGAGGGCGCGACGGTGCTGCTGACGACGCAGTACATGCAGGAGGCCGAGCAGTTGGCGGACGAGCTGACGGTCATCGACCGCGGCCGGGTGATCGCCGACGGCCGGATCGACGAGCTGAAGGCCAAGGTCGGCGGGCGGACGCTGCAGATCCGGCCGTCGGTCCCGGGCGAGTTGGACCGGATGGTGAGCGCCATCGCGCAGGCCGGTCTGGACGGCATCGCGGGTGCCACCGCCGACCACGAAGGGGGCGTGGTCAACGTACCGATCATCAGCGACGAGCAGCTGACCGCGGTGGTCGGCGTGCTGGGCGAGCGGGGCTTCGCCCTCGCCGGGATCAGCACCCATCTCCCCAGCCTGGACGAGGTGTTCCTGGCCATCACCGGCCAGAAGTCCTCCGAGGCCGACGCTTCCCAGGACGAGCGGGACCAGCAGTACACGGAGGTGTCGGCATGAGTGCCGTAACGATGGCGGCGTCGCCGCTGAAGCCCGGAGCCGACGAGGGCCGGATCGGCGCCCGCGCCAATCTGCGGCACATCGGGGCGCTGGTGCGGCGCAACGTCCTCCAGATCAAGCAGGATCCGGCATTGATGTTCGACGCCCTGCTGATGCCCGTCATCTTCATCCTGCTGTTCGTCTACGTCTTCGGCGGCGCGATCGCCGGCAAGGGCAGACAGGGCGACTACGTCCAGTATCTGGTGCCCGGCATGATGGGCATGATGGCCATGAACATCGCCACGGCGGTCGGCACGGGCGTCAACGAGGACTTCCGCAAGGGCGTCATGGACCGCTTCCGGACGATGCCCATCGCCCGGTCCTCGGTCCTGATCGCCAAGATCGTGGTCGAGCTCGGCCGGATGCTGATCGCCACCACGATCCTGCTCGCGATGGGTTTTCTGCTGGGACTTGAGGTCAAGGGCGGCGTCCTGCCCTTCCTGGGCTCGATCGCGCTGTCCGCGGCCTTCTGCACGGGCCTGATGTGGATCTTCATCCTGCTCGGGCTGGCGATGAAGACCCCGCAGGCGGTGCAGGGCACGGCGATGATGATCCTGATGCCGCTCCAGTTCGGCTCGTCCGTCTTCACCCAGCCGACCTCGATGCCCGGCTGGCTGGAGGCCTTCACCAAGGTCAATCCCCTCTCGACCATGGCGGATGCGTCCCGTGCCCTGATCGACGGCGAGGGCTCGGCGCTGCACCCGACGCTGATCACCCTCGGCTGGGTGGTCGGCCTCACGGCCGTCACCATGCCGCTCGCGGTGGCGAAGTTCCGTTCGAAGACCTGACGCGCGTCCCGCGGGTGATGTCCTTGCGGGACGGTCCTTCGCCCGGCTCGCGTCAGATGAGGGCGGTGGCCTCTGCCAAGGAGAGGCCACCGCCTTCGGCGTGTGCCCGGTCGTAGGCCGGATCGCCCAGCAGCGCCCGCGCCGCCGCCGCGGCACGGGCCCGCTCTTCGCGGATGACCCGCCGCGGGACATGGTTGTTCGACGACAGCGCGTCGTACGCGCCCACCAGCCGGGCCGCGTCCCGCCCGGCCGACGCGCCCCGCAGGGCCAGCACCACCCGGGCCCCGGTGAGGAGCTGCACCACCGGCAGCTCCGGCGCCACCATCTGCGTCATGGAGTCCTGCAGCAGCCGCAGCGCCTCCCGGAACCTCGGCAGCAGCCCCTCCAGGCGCCCCTCGTCCAGATCCAGCGAGACCAGCAGCGCCTGCAGCATCCCGGCGAACAGGTCCGGCGGGTGCGGGGTGAACAGCGCGCGCACCCGCTCCAGTTGGGACCGCGCCTCCGCCGGACGTCCGGTCATCGCCAGCTGCATCGCGAGGGTGAGCCGGGCGAACGGCTCGGTGTCCCGACCGCTGTTGGCCTTGGCGGCCTCGGCCAGCACCTCGCGCAACAGCCGCTCGCCGGCCTCCGCCTGACCGTCCTCGATCAGCGCGCCGCCCAGCCGGCAGCGCAGCAACAGCGTCTGGCCGTGCGCGCCGAGTTCCTCGGCGTGCACCATCGCCGCCCGGTAGTCGCGGGCCGCGAGCGCGTAGGCACCGCGCTGTTCATGGGTTTCGCCGCGCCCCGCCAGCGCCTCTGCCGCGCCCCACGCGTCGCCCAGCTCCTGGAAGATCCGCAGCGCCTCGTCGGCGTCGCGGGCCGCCTGTCTCAGCCCGTCGGGGCGTTCGTTGAGGACCTTGGCGCGCAGTTGCAGGACGAAGGCCAGCTCCCAGGCGTAGCCGTAGGCGCGGCAGTCCCGTACGGTGCCGTCGATGAGCTCCGTCAGCTGATCGAAGCGCCCGGAGATCATCACCGCGTAGTGCCACATCACGCCGGGGACCTTGCAGGTCTGCGGCATGCCGGTGCGGTAGGCGGCGAGGATCCCGGCCATTTCCTCCTGCATCTCGGTCTCGCGCAGCGCCCGGCTGTCGCTGTCCCGGCTGGCGAGCACGACCAGCCGGACCTCCCGGCGGGCCTCCACGAGCTGGTCGGGGGCCATCGGCGGCGGGCTGTCGATGGGGCTGTCGGGCAGGTCGGGGGCCGGTTCGACGGGCGCGGCGAAGGGGTTGGGGCCGAGCGCGGCGGCCGCCGACGCCCAGTGGCGGGCGTCGGCGCGGTGGTCGCGCAGCGACCAGAACCACTGGAGGGACAGCACCAGGCACAGTGCCTCGTGCTCGTCCCGGGCGGCGACGGCGCGGCGCAGCGCGGTGCGCAGGTTGTCGTGCTCCAGCTCCAGCCGCTCCATGGCCGCGCGCTGGCCGGGGCCGCGCAGTAACGGGTCGGTGGTACGCGCCAGTTCGCGGTAGGCGACGAGGTGGCGGCGCTCGGCACCGGCCCGCTCCCCCGCCTCGTCCAGCCGCTCGCCGGCGTACTCCCCCACCGTCTCCAGCAGCTGGTAGCGCATCTGGTCCCCGGCACCGGAGCGGCGCTCGCCGTCCCCCTTGTCGGCCGGGGCCGCCACCACCAGCGACTTGTCGATCAGCGAGCCGAGCAGCGCGGCCACCTCGCGCCGGTCGACGCCGCCGCCCGCGCACACCTCTTCGGCGGCGGCCAGATCGCAGCCACCGGAGAAGACGGACAGCCGGCGCAGCACGGCCCGTTCGGGTTCGTCGGTCAGGTCCCAGGACCAGTCCACCACCGCGCGCAGCGTCTGCTGCCGGGGCAGCACGGTCCGGCTGCCGCTGGTCAGCAGCCGGAAGCGGTCGTCGAGCCGGTCGGCGAGCTGGCGCGGGGAGAGCAACCGCAGCCGGGCCGCGGCGAGTTCGATGGCGAGCGGCAGCCCGTCCAGCCGCCGGCAGATCTCGGTGCAGGCGGCCGGATCGTCCTCGATACGGAAGCCGGTGCGGGCGGCGGCCCCGCGGTCGGCGAGCAGCCGCAGCGCGACCGCGTCGGGCAGCGGCTCGACCGGCCGCAGCACCTCGCCCGGGACGGCCAGCGGCTCCCGGCTGGTGGCCAGCACCGTCACCCCGGGGCAGTGGGCCAGCAGCCGCTCGGCGAGTTCGGCGGCGGCACCGATCACATGCTCGCAGTTGTCGAGCACCAGCAGCATCCGGCGGCCCGCGCAGTGTTCGGCGAGCCTGGCCAGCGGGTCCAGGGCGGTGGTCTCGGTGGCGGCGCGCAGTCCCTCCGCGGTGCTGCCGCGGACGACGGTCTCGCGGGCGCCGAGCGCGGTCAGCACCGCCTCGGGCACGGTCTGCGGATCGTCCACCGGTGCCAGCTCGGCCAGCCAGACGCCGTGCGGCCAGGCGTCCGGCAGCGCGGCCGCGGCGCTCTCGGCGCCCTCCTGGGACAGCCGGGTCTTGCCGGCGCCGCCGGGCCCCAGCAGCGTCACCAGCCGGTGCTCGGCCAGATCGGACCGGAGCGCCGCCAGATCGGCGTCCCGGCCGACGAAGGAGGTGAGCCGGGCACGGAGGTTGCCCCGGCGGGGGTGGGCGGAGCCGGGAGCGGGGGCGGGGGCGGTGTCGGCCGGGGAGCCGGTGTCGGTGCCGTACGGCGTGCCGGTGTCGTACGGCGTGCCGGGCGCGGCGGCGGTCTCCGGGCGCGGAGGCGACGGCCTCGTGTCGGGCGGCGGCCGCAGCAGTTCCGCGTGCAGGGCGCGCAGTTCCGGGCCCGGGTCGGCGCCGAGGCGGTCGGCGAGGCCGGTGCGGATCTCCTCGTAGGCCGCCAGCGCCTCCGCCGGGCGGCCCGCGGCGCGCAGCGCGCGCAGCCGCAGGGCCTGGAGCGGCTCGTCGAGCGGATGTTCCTGGCACAGCACGTGGAGCTGCGGCAGCGCCCGATCGGCCCGGCCCAGGGCGAGTTCGGCGGCGAGGCGGGTGCGCTGGGCGTCCAGCCGGCGGCGTTCGGCGCCCGTCGCCCAGGAACCCGCGTCCGGGAGGTCGGCGAGGGCCGGGCCGCGCCAGAGCGCCAGGGCGTCGTCGAGCAGCGCGGCGGCGCGGGCCGGGTCGGCCTCGCCGAGCGCCCGGCCGCCCTCCGCCACCAGCCGTTCGAAGCGGTGCAGATCGATCGCGTCGGGGTCGGCGCACAGTCGGTAGCCGCCGTCGGCCGAGGCGACCGCGGCGTGCCCCAGGGCGCGGCGCAGCCGGCCGACCAGCGCCTGGAGCGCACCGGAGGCGTCGGCGGGCGGGTCCGCGCCCCAGATGTCGGCGATCAGCACCTCGGGCGGCAGCGCCCGGCCCGGTCGCAGCGCGAGGGCGGTGAGCAGCGCACGCAGACGTGCGCCGCCGAGAGCGATGGGGGTGCCGTCGGCCCGGCCGGCCTGGGTGGTGCCGAGTATTCGGTAGCGCACCGGCCCATTGTCGTGCACGACGGCTCCCGGCAGGCGTCGAGCACCGCTTTCCGGGGCAGGGGCCGAGGAAGCCGCGCGGGGAAGGGACCCTGGAAACGGGCCCTGGCCACGCGCGCGTTCAGGGGGCCGTGCGCCGCCCGCCGTGCCGCGGATACGGTCGGGGCTGTCCCTCACCGACTTCGGGAGCCCGCACCATGACCACAGCATTCCGGCGCGCGGACCGTCGCGTCAGCCCGGTCTTCCTTGCGCTCGTCGCCGCGATGGCGGTGTCCGGCTGGGCCGTGTGGAGCGAGACGCTCGCGGCGAACACCGGTTTCGCGGTGTTCTTGTTCGTGGTGTCCGGCTGGGTGGTGTCGCTGTGCCTGCACGAGTACGCGCATGCCCGCACCGCGCTGCACAGCGGCGATCTCTCGGTGACCGACAAGGGCTATCTGACGCTGAACCCGCTGAAGTACACCCACGCGATGCTCAGCATCGTGCTGCCGGTGGTCTTCCTGCTCATGGGCGGGATCGGGCTGCCGGGCGGCGCGGTGTTCATCGAGCGCGGCCGGATCCGCGGCCGCTGGCGGCACAGTCTGATCTCCGCGGCCGGGCCGCTGACGAACGTGCTGTTCGCCGCGGTGTGCACGGCGCCGTTCTGGCTGCACGGGCTGGACGGGGTGCCGTTCCCGTTCCGCTGTGCGCTGGCGTTCCTGGCGCTGTTGCAGGTGACCGCGGCGATCTTGAACTTTCTGCCGGTGCCCGGGCTGGACGGCTACGGCGTGATCGAGCCGTGGCTGTCGCACTCGCTGCGGCGGCAGGTCGAGCCGATCGCCCCGTTCGGACTGTTGCTGATCTTCGCCCTGCTGTGGATCCCGGGGCTCAACCGGGCGTTCTTCGACCTGGTCCACACGGTCCTGGGCACGCTGGGCGTCTCGGAGGTGGACAGCTATCTGGGCCAGGAGTTCTTCCGCTTCTGGCAGGGGACACCGCAGATCGGCGGGATCTCGTAGGACGCCGGGCCGCCGGCGCGGGGCCGGGCCAGGGCCGAGTTCGGGTCCCGGCTGGATCCGATTCCGGGTCGATTCCGGAGCCGATTCCGGGCCCGGGTCAGCCGGCCGCCCCGGCCTGCCGCGCCTGCTGCCCCTCTTGCTTGGACTTGCGCACGTAGAACCACGCCATGTTGCTGGAGATGCCCGCCAGCAGGATCCAGACGATGCCGACGAAGCTGCCTTCGACGAAGGCGACGACGGCCGCGGCGACGCTCAGGACGCACACGGCGATGGCCATCAGGGCGAGCCGCCGGGCCGGGCCGGGCGCGGGCAGGAAGGACATGGGGGCTCCTGTCGGGAGTGGTGCGGTCCGTCCCAGTGTCCCCCATGCCCGGCGGGCGCCGTCCGGCGGCTCGGCGGCTCGGCGGCCGCGCCACCGGACCGGGCGGCCGGCCCCGGAGGCTCAGACGTCGGTGATCCGCAGGCCCGCGTGCGCCTTGTAGCGCCGGTTGACCGAGATCAGATTGGCGACCAGCGACTCGACCTGGTGGGCGTTGCGCAGCCGGCCGGCGAAGACACCGCGCATGCCGGGGATGCGGGCGGCCAGCGCCTGCACCAGATCCGTGTCCGCGCGGGACTCGCCGAGCACCATCACGTCGGTGTCGATCCGCTCGGTCCCGGGGTCCTGCAGCAGCACCGCGGACAGATGGTGGAAGGCGGCGGTGACCCGGGACTCCGGCAGCAGGGCGGCGGCCTGCTCGGCGGCGCTGCCCTCCTCGGGCTTGAGCGCGAAGGCGCCCTTCTTGTCGAAGCCGAGCGGGTTGACGCAGTCGATGACCAGCTTGCCGGCCAGCTCGTCGCGCAGCGCCTGGAGGGTCTTGGCGTGGCCCTCCCAGGGCACCGCGACGATCACGACATCACTGCGGCGGGCGCATGCGGCGTTCTCCGCGCCCTCGATGCCCAGGCCCAGCTCGTCGGCGGCAGTCCGTGCGCGCTCCAGGGCGCGGGAGCCGATGATCACCTTCTGGCCGGCCCGGGCGAGCCGGTAGGCCAGGCCGCGGCCCTGGTCGCCGGTGCCGCCCAGGACGCCGACCACCAGGCCGGAGACGTCCGGGAGGTCCCAGGGGTCACGCTTGAGGGCGGCCTTCGCGCGGGTCGCGGCGTTCTCGGACCGGGCAGCGTCATCAGGAGTAGTCATGACAGTGATGGTGTCACGCGCCGGCGGCGGGCCGGGCACGCCCTCGACGACGCCCGGGCGACGCGTCACGCCTTCCCGCCGTCACCCGTCACCCCGTCACCCCGTCACCCCGTCACCCCGTCACCCCGTCACCCCGTCAAGCCTTCACGCTGCCCTCCGTCAGGCCCGTGCGCCAGTACCGCTGGAGCACCGTCATCAGCACCATCAGCGGCACCACCGACAACAGGGCACCGCCCACCGTGTACTGGTAGAGCACCGGCTGCCGGTCGGCGTAGCCGGTCCAGGAGGTCAGGCCCAGCTGGACCGGGTAGAGGTCGGAGTCCGAGAGCATCACCAGCGGTAGGAAGTAGTTGTTCCAGATGTGGACGAACTGGAACAGGAAGACCGTGACCAGCGCCGGGGTCATCAGCCGCAGCCCGAGCCCGGCGAAGATCCGGGCCTCGCCCGCGCCGTCGATCCGGGCCGCCTCCAGCAGCGAGTCGGGGACCGCGGCGGCCGCGTAGATCCGGCAGAGATAGACGCCGAACGGGCTGACCATGCTCGGGATCAGCACCGCCCCGTAGGTGTTGGACAGCCCCATCGCGCTGAAGAGGAAGTAGAGCGGCAGGGCGAGTGCGGTGCCGGGGATCAGCACCCCGGCGAGCACCACGTTGAAGACCGCCTCCCGTCCGCGGAAGGGGAATTTGGCCAGCGCGTAGCCGGCCGCCGCGGACAGCAGGGTGGCGCAGACCGCTCCGGTGCCGGCGTAGAAGAGGGAGTTCGCGAACCAGCGGGCGTAGATGCCGTGGTCGTAGGTGAGGACGTCGACGAGGTAGTCGACGGGGTGCGGATGGTCGGAGAACCAGAAGCCGAAGGTGCCGAAGAGGTCGGCGCTGTTCTTGGTGGCGGAGACGGCCAGCCAGTAGACGGGCACCAGGAAGTAGAGCGCGGCGACGGTCAGCAGCGAGGCGGTGATGATCCGGTGGCGGACCGGCGGCCGGGTCATCTGCGCCCCGTCCCGCGCCCGCCGACCAGCCGCAGGAAGCCGAACGACAGCACGCACGCCACCAGCGCGAGCAGCACCGCCTCGGCGGCCGCCACATGCTGGTTGTTGCCGACGAACGCCTCGCTGTAGGCGTGCAGGTTGGGGGTGAAGCCGGAGTCGATGGCGGAGGCCAGCGGACGCAGCACCATGGGTTCGGCGAACAGCTGGAGGGTGCCGATGATGCTGAAGACGCAGGTGAGCACGAGCGCCGGCCGGATCAGCGGAAGCTTGATGTGCCGGGCGACCTGCCAGGCATTGGCGCCGTCGATCCGTGCGGCCTCGTACAACTCCCCCGGTACGGCCTTGAGCTGGGCGATCAGCACCAGCATGTTGTAGCCGGTGAACTGCCAGGTGACGATGTTGGCGATGGACCACAGCACGGTGCCGCGGGAGAGGAAGTCGACGTCCCAGCCCAGCGTGCCGGCGATCTTCACCAGCGGGCTGATGCCCGGCACGTACAGGAAGCCCCACAGGATCGAGGCGATCACGCCGGGCACCCCGTACGGCAGGAAGAAGGCGGTGCGGAAGAAGGTGACCCCGCGGGCGCTCGCGCTCTCCAGCAGCAGCGCAAGGGCGGTGGCGAGCACGATCATCAGCGGGATCTGGACGGCGCCGAAGAGGAGCACCCGGCCGAAGCCGGTCAGGAAACGGTCGTCGGAGAGCGCGTGGGCGTAGTTGGCGAAGCCGGCGAAGACCTCGCGCTCGTGGCCGCCGAGCCCGAGCGGACCGGTGCGTTCGGTGGTGAACAGGCTTTGGTGGAGGGCATAGCCGATCGGGGCGAGGAAGCACAGGGCGAACAGGGCGAGGAAGGGCAGCAGGAACCCGGCCGCGGCGCGGGCGTGAGGGGCCCCGGTGCCGGAGGCACGGCGCCGACGGCCGCGCGGGGCCGGGCCGGGCGGCTTCCCGACCGCCGGCTCCGGCCGGTGCAGCGTGTCCCGGCTCACCCGCCGCTCGCCACCTTCAGCCCCTTGCCCTTGAGGTCGGCGACGGTCTGCCCCTGCACCTTCGTCAGCACGGAGCGGAAGGAACCTCCGTCGGCGAGGGCGTCGGTGAAGGCGTCGCCGAGCCGCTGGTAGAGGGTGTCCACCCCCGGCCCCCACCGCCAGCTGGTGTCGACGTGTGCCCCGGCGTCCGCGAAGACCTTGCTGTACGCCTGGCCGCCGAAGAAGCTCTTGTCGGCGTCGAGGTCGGCGGTGGTGTAGCCCGTCTTGGCGCTGGGGAAGCCGTAGCCGCCGTCGATCAGCAGGGCGATCGACTCGGGGTCGGTGTTGAGCCAGACGGCGAAGTCCAGGGCGTCCTTGGGGTAGTGCGCCTTGGCGAAGACGGCGGTGGTCGAGCCGCCCCAGTTGGCGAAGGCCTGCTCGCCCGCCTTCCACTGCGGCAGCGGCGCGGCCCGCCACTTGCCCTTGGTGCCGGGTGCGTTGCCGACCAGCAGGGCGTCGCCCCAACTGGCGCCCACCCAGGATGGGATGGCGCCGGTCTGCAGGTCCTTGTACCAGGCGTTCTGCCGGTCGGGGATGGTCTTGACGAGCTTTCGCCGGACGAGGGATTCCCAGTAGTCGGCGACCCTGCGGGTGGGTTCGTCGTCGAGGTGCACGACCCAGGTGTCGCCGTGCGTGGTGTACCACGTGGCGCCGGCCTGCCAGGCGAGGCCGGCGAAGCGGTTGCCGTTGGTGGGGGCGAAGGTCTCGATCCAGGCGCCCTTCTTGCGGACGGCCTTGGCGGCGGTCTCGTACTCGTCCCACGTCCGCGGGATCTGCACCCCCCACTTGTCGAAGAGGTCCTGACGGAGGAACAGCCCCATCGGGCCGGATGCCTGCGGGATGGCGTAGATGCCCTTGCCGAAGACGGACTGCTGCCACTGCCAGCCGAAGAACTTGTCCTGGTAGCGGGAGGCGCCGAGCGGGGCGAGGTCGAGCAGCGCGTCGTCGAGGAGGAAGCTGGGGACGACGGGGAATTCGATCTGGCCGAGGTCGGGCGGGTTGCCGGCCTTCACGGCGGCGTGCATCTTCGCGTACTGCTCGCCGTTGACCGCCGAGACCTTCTCGACCTTGACCTGCACCTCGGGGTTCTTGCGGTTCCACAGGTCGACCGGCTTGTCGATGCCGGGCACCCAGGACCAGAAGGACAGCTGGATCCGCTGTCCCTTCTTGCGTTCCCGGGGTGCCTTGCCGTCGTCGTCCCCACCGGCGCCGCAGCCGGCGAGCGCGAAGCCGGCGGCGAGGGCGGCCGCCCCGCCCAGGACCGTTCTGCGGGGCATCGGGTTGCTGGTCATACGAGGTCCTCCACGGGGATGCGGCGGAAGGTGAGCGTCGAGTACGCGCTGAAGTCGCCCGTCTCGTAGAGCAGTCCGAGGGTGTCGCGGTCGAGGCGGACGAGGTCCGAGTAGCCGGCCGGGAGACCGGAGACGGGGTACGCTCCGCACCAGGTCAGGCCGTTGTCGCGGCTGGTGCGGACGGTCATCAGGGCGCGGGCGGCCGGGTGCGCGGGGCCGGAGAAGAGCAGTGCGTCGCGGTCGCCGAGGTGCAGTGCGCTGCCCTGGACGGCCGGCCCGGCCAGCGCGGCCTGTGGTCGGAAGGGCCGCACGAGGTGGGCACCGCCGTCGATCGAGACGGCGTCGACGCGCCGCCAGGGGGCGGCCTTCGCTTCGTTGCGGGCGTTCAGATAGACGTGCCCGCCGGGGAGTTCGGCGGCGGTGGTCTCGTTGGGAGCGACGGAGGGGTCGGTGGCCCCGTCGATGACACCGCCGATGGCACCGTCGGTGGCGCCGATCCGCCAGGTGGCGCCGTCGTCGTCGCTGAGCAGGACGTGGCTGCCGTCGTAGCGGGGCTCGGTGCCGGTGTCCCCGGGGGCCGTGGGTGGCGTGGAGTGGTTGGCGGGGACGAGCAGCCGCCCGGCGTACGGGCCGTGGCGCAGGCGTAACGCATGGCCGGGACCGGTGGCGTACCACCGCCATGCCGGCAGTTTGGCCTGGTCGGTGAGTTCACGGGGCACGCTCCAGCCGGCGCCCTCGTCGTCGCTGTGCTGGAGCCACACCCGGCGGCCGTCGGCGGGCGGGACCTCGCCGCGGCGGATGCGGTCCTCGGTGGCGTCGGCGGCGTTGTGGACCTGGAGGAGCAGCACCCGGCCGCCGGCGAGCACGACCGGTGCGGGATTGCCGGCGGTGCCGGAGCCGTTGCGGGCGACGACCTGGAGCGGGCCCCAGGTACGGCCGCCGTCCGCGGACCGTTTGAGGACGAGGTCGATATCGCCCGAGTCGGACGCCGAGGAGACCCGGCCCTCGGCGAAGGCGAGGACGGTCCCGGAGCGCGCCCGGACCACGGCAGGGATCCGGAAGCTGGTGTACCCCTCGGTCCCGGCCCGGTACGGCACCGAGCTCTCGTACGCCATGGGTCACCCCCAATGGGCAAGGACGTAGGACGTCCCCTGTCCTGCGGCGACCATAGGGAGTGCCCAACTGACCGTCAAGGCGGCCCACATGACGCCGTGCGTGTCGGCAACGGCACCGTCGACAGCGGGTGACCACCCGGTGAACGGGGGCAATGTCCCCCTCCCGGCACCTTGCGGCATCGCGGGTGCGCGCCGACCTTGCGCCTCACCGGTGCCCCGTTGCCGCTACTCCGACTCCGCCAGCCGGCGCCGGATCCCGTCGAAGTGCCGGTGTATCGCCTCCACGGCGCGGTCGCCGTCGCCCGCCTCCAGCGCGTCGACGATCTCCCGGTGCTGACGGTAGGTCACGTCCGGATCGGGCCGGTCGTCGGAGAGGTCCTCGCGCACCCGGCGCAGCGCGGCCCAGAACGCGTCCAGCACCTCGCTCAGCAGGTGGTTGCCCAGCGAGCGGTAGAGGGCGAGGTGGAAGGCCCGGTCGGTGGCGCTTAGCACCTCCCCGCCGCGCGCCTCCTCCGCCATCCGCTGCACCAGCCCCTTGAGGACGGCGAGGTCCTCGGCGGGCAGGTTGCGGGCGACGGCGCCGATCAGGCCGGCCTCCAGCGCCTCGCGGACCTCCATCAGCTCGTACAGGCTCGCCTCGCCCTGGTGGTGGCGGACGGCGGCCCGGAAGGCGACGCCCTCGACGAACGGCTCCAGGGTGAGCGGGCCGACGTACGTGCCGAAGCCGTGCCGGATCTCCACGATGCGCATGGCCTGCAGCGCCTTGAGCGCCTCGCGCACCGAGTTGCGGCTGACGTCGAGCAGGCCGACCAGGTCGGCCTCGGTGGGCAGCGGATCGCCCGGCGTCAGTCCGCGCTGCAGGATCAACTGCTTGATCTGCGCCTGCACATCCTCGGACATCGTCCCTCGCGCCATGGAAACTCCCTCTCCCGCTCCCGCGTCTGCCCTGCCGCCGCCCCGTCCGCCACCCGCCCCGGCGGGGCCGCGGATCCTTGACCGACCGCCTGTGAACAGGTCTATTGTGCTCGACATAGGACATCCCATGTCCTGTCTCGGATTCGGAGACCCGGAGCCCTCATGGCACTGCCCGCACCCCTGCACGGCGTCATCCCCCCGGTCTGCACCCCGCTCGACCGACACGGCGAGGTCGACACCGCGTCCCTGACCCGCCTGGTGCGGCATCTTCTGGACGGCGGCGTCCACGGGCTGTTCGCCCTCGGCTCCACCAGCGAGGTCGCCTACCTCACCGACGCCCAGCGCGGCATCGCACTGGAAACCGTCCGCACGGCCGCCGACGGCCGGGTCCCGGTGCTCGCCGGGGTCATCGACACCACCACCCCGCGGGTGCTCGACCACGCCCGGAGGGCCGCCGACCTCGGCGCCGACGCCCTGGTGGCCACCGCGCCCTTCTACACCCGCACCCACCCCCGGGAGATCGCCGCACACTTCCGGCATCTGCGTGCGGCCGTGAATCTGCCCCTCGTCGCCTACGACATCCCCCTCGCCGTCCACAGCAAGCTGGCCCCGGAGCTGGTGCGGGAGCTTGCCGAGGACGGCACCCTCGCCGGGCTCAAGGACAGCAGCGGCGACGACGGCGCACTGCGCCGACTGCTCACCGTCCTCGGCGGCCGCACCGGCCGGCACCGTGGCCCCGCCCCCGGCTTCGCCGTCCTCACCGGTTCCGAACTGACCGTGGACGCGGCCCTGTTGGCGGGTGCGGACGGCGTCGTCCCCGGCCTCGGCAACGTCGACCCGGCCGCCTACGTACGCCTCTACGACGCCGCCCGGGCGGGCCACTGGGAGCGGGCGGCCGCCGAACAGGAACGCCTGGTCACCCTGTTCTCCATGGTCGACGCCGGCCCCGAGTCCGAGATGGGCCGCAGCTCCTCCTCCCTGGGCGCGTTCAAGGCGGCCCTGCGCCTCCTCGGCGTGACCGAGCGGGGCAGCACCGCCTTTCCGCAACGCCCGCTGAGCGAGGAGGCCGTGGCGGAGGTGGCCCGCCACCTCAGGACGGCCGGTCTGCTGCCGGCACAGCAGGACTGAGGGCCCGTCTGCTGCCGGCACGACAAGGCTGGGAGCCGGCGTCGGGTTTCGAGCGCCGGACAGCGAAAGCGACTACCGGAGGCACGACCGAGCGCGCAAGCCCCTTACGGGTGACACCGGTTGAATCCGCGACCGTAGGGCGCCGTGGTGCGGCAGGATGCCGGGCCATGGATGCCGTACGGGTCGCGTTGCTGCGTGAGGTCCTCGCCGGAACCGAGTGGGTGCAGGCCACCCGCCGCTTCGCGGGGGCGCTGCGGTCCTCCGTCGCCCCGCACCGCGGCGGGCTGCTGCTGGTCGGCACCGCCGCGTACGAGCCCTGGCATCTGGCCGCCCATCTCGACGACGAGGCCGCCTGGTCGGGCCTGCCGGAGCTGTCCCCGACCCTGGTGCGCCACCGTGTCCCCGGCGGGGCGCCGGCCCATCTGGCGGTGGGGCTGGGCCGGTTGGAGGCGGCCGGGCGGGGCGAGACACTGCTGGTCGTCGCGCCGGGGCAGCCGGGCGCCGGGCTGCTGGAGCGGGTGCACGACGCCCGCCGCAACGGCACGACGGTGCTCGCCCTGGACGGCGGCAACCGCGACCTGCACGCCCTGGCCCATGACGCGCTCGCCGCTCCCCCGGCCCCGCCCGCCGGCGCGGCTGCGGCGGCACCGGACCTCGATCTCGACACCGTCCAGCATCTGGTGAGCGCGGCCGCCGGGGAGAACAGCCTGCCCCCGCCCCGCGGCCGCCGCCGTTTCCGCGACCGGCTGGCCCGCCTCGCCGACCAGCTGACCGCCCCGCCGCCACCACGCTGGTAGCCTCCCGCTCCGCCCCGCGGACCGGAAATAACCCTTTGCACCGTTCCGTACGCACCAGCGACAGTGCACCGGTGACTTCGGACGACCCCCCACCTTCACCCCCCACCCACCGACGCTTGTCCGCGCTCCTGCCGGACCTGGCCCCCTGGCGCTCCTCGCGCGACTTCCGGCTGATGTGGTGCGCGGGAGCGATCACGGTCTTCGGCACCTTCCTGACCGTCGTGGCGCTGCCGTTCCAGCTGAAGGAGCTGACCGGCTCCACCCTCGCGGTCGGTGCGCTGGGCGCGGTGGAGCTGGTCCCGCTGCTGGTCTTCGGGCTCTACGGCGGTGCGCTCGCGGACTTCGTGGACCGCCGCCGGCTGATCGTCGGCAGTGAGCTGGCGCTCGGGCTGATTTCCGCGATGCTGCTGCTCAACAGCCTGCTGCCGCACCCGCAGGCGTGGCCGCTGTATGCGGCGGCCGCGCTGTCCAGCGCGCTGACCGGGCTGCAGCGGCCTGCCCTGGACGCGATCGTGCCGCGGATCGTGCGGCACGACCAGCTCGCCGCGGCCGCCGCCCTCAACTCGCTGCGCTGGCAGATCGGCGCCATCGCCGGACCGGCGCTGGCCGGCGGGCTGCTCGCGTTCGCCGGGCCGCGCTGGGCGTACGCCCTCGACGCGGTCACCTACGTGCTGTCGGTGCTGCTGTCCCGGAAGCTGGCACCGTCGCCCGCCTCGCACGACGCCAGGAAGCCGTCGCTGCGCGGGATCGCGGAAGGCGCGCGGTACGCCTGGAGCCGCAAGGAGCTGCTCGGCACGTACGCCATCGATGTGCTCGCGATGCTCTTCGCCTTCCCGCTGGCGATCTTCCCGTTCCTCGCCGACGACCTCGACGCGCCCTGGTCCCTGGGAATGATGTACGCGGCGCTGCCGGCCGGAGCCCTGCTGGTGAGCCTGACCAGCGGCTGGACCAAGCGGATCCACCGCCAGGGCCGGGCGATCGTGCTGGCGGCCGCCGGCTGGGGGCTGGCGATCGCCGCCGCCGGGCAGCTGCACCAGGTCTGGCTGGTGCTCCTGCTGCTGGCCCTGGCCGGCGCCTGCGACATGATCAGCGGCATCTTCCGCTCGGCGCTGTGGAACCAGACCATCCCCGACGAACTGCGCGGCCGGCTGGCCGGCATCGAGCTGCTGTCGTACGCCTCGGGCCCGCAGCTGGGCCAGGTCCGGGTCGGCGGGATGGCGGCACTGGTGGGCGTGCGGGCGTCGGTGTCGGCGGGCGGTCTGCTGTGCTTCGCGGGGGTCGGGCTGCTGGCGCTGGGGCTGCCGAAGCTGCGGGCGTATGACTCCCGGACGGATGAGCATGCGCGGCGGATGCGGAAACGCCGGGCCGCTGCGGATGACGATCGGGGCACTACGGCCGACGATCGGGCGGACGACCGGGCCGGCGCCGGCGGACGCCCCGGGGCCGGCACCCAGGACACGGATCCGGACCCGGACCCGGTATCGGTCTGAGGAGGAGGGGCTGGGCGACGGCCGGGGTCAGGTGGCCCCTGCCGCCCGCCCGCTACTCGTCCTCCCCGCCGCTCTTCCCCTGCCCCGCACCCTTGTCGTGCCACTTCGGGTCGGTGTCCCACTCCAGATTCCGCTCCCGGGCGGTCTCCATGGCGTGCGAGGCCTCCTCGCGGGTGGCGTACGGGCCGAAGCGGTCGGCGGCGCGGCACTCGGGCCCCTCTTCGACCGTCCGGTGGTTGAGGCAGTAGAACCACTCGCCCGGCTTGCCGACCGTACGCCTCTTGAACAGCGCCATTGCCGCCTCCTGTGGATGTTTGTGCCACCATCCTGCCCGACGGCCCGCGGATACACTCGCTGACATGTCTGGCCAGTCGCTCCTTGTCCCGGGGAAGATCTCCCCCACCCGCCCCGTCCCCGCCTCGATCCCGCGCCCCGAGTACGTCGGGAAGGACGCGCCCACCCCTTACACGGGGCCCGAGGTGCAGGACGCCGAAACGATCGAGAAGATGCGGATCGCCGGCCGGATCGCCGCGCAGGCGATGGCGGAGGCCGCCAAGCTCATCGCGCCGGGCGTGACCACCGATGAACTGGACCGGGTCGCCCACGAGTTCATGTGCGACCACGGCGCCTACCCGTCCACCCTCGGCTACCGCGGCTTCCCCAAGTCCCTGTGCTCCTCGCTCAACGAGGTCATCTGCCACGGCATCCCGGACTCGACCGTCCTCAAGGACGGCGACATCGTGAACCTGGACGTCACCGCGTACATCAATGGGGTGCACGGCGACAACAACGCCACCTACCTGTGCGGCGACGTGGACGAGGAGTCCACGCTGCTGGTCGAGCGCACCCGTGAGGCGCTCAACCGCGCGATCAAGGCCGTCAAGCCGGGCCGGCAGATCAACATCATCGGCCGGGTCATCGAGTCCTACGCCAAGCGCTTCGGGTACGGAGTCGTGCGGGACTTCACCGGTCACGGCATCAACTCCTCCTTCCACTCCGGCCTGATCGTTCCGCACTACGACAGCCCGCATCACACCACCGACATCAAGCCCGGCATGACCTTCACGATCGAGCCGATGCTGACGCTGGGGTCCTACGACTACGACATGTGGGACGACGGCTGGACGGTGGTGACCAAGGACCGCAAGCGGACCGCGCAGTTCGAGCACACGCTGGTGGTGACGGACACCGGGGCCGAGATCCTCACGCTGCCCTGACGGGAGCGGGGACACTCTTTACCGACAAGGTGTCGGGAACGGGCGTAGGCTGGTTACCGACAGGACGTCGGGAACGGGTGGCGTCGGCTGAGCCTCGGCAGGGGCGAGACTCCGCGCCGGCCCGTTCCCGTCCGCCCCTCGGTCCCCGGAGGCCCGCCTTGGAAGCGTCCAGCCCGCGTCCGTCCGCACCGGCCGTTCCGTCCACCCCGTTCTCGACGGTCATCCGCACCGCGTCCCACGAGCAGCACACCGAGGCCGAGAACTCCTCCTTCATGAGCGATCTCCTCGGCGGCGGTCTCGGCATCCCCGCCTACCGGCGCTACACCGAGCAACTGTGGTTCGTCTACCGGGCCCTGGAGGACGTCTCCGACGCGCTCGCCGCCGACCCGGTCGCGGGCCCCTTCCTCCGTCCGGAGCTGGCCCGCACCCCCGAGCTGGAGCGCGATCTCGCCCATCTCGGCGGGCCCCGCTGGCGCACCGGCCTCGCTCCCCTGCCGGCCACCGCCGCCTACGCGGACCGGGTGGCGGCCTGCGCCCGCACCTGGCCGGGCGGTTTCGTCGCCCACCACTACACCCGCTATCTCGGCGATCTCTCCGGCGGCCAGATCATCCGCGGCACCGCCGAGAAGACCTGGGGCTTCGCCCGTAAGGGAGACGGCGTGCGGTTCTACGTCTTCGAGGGCATCCCCAACCCGGCCGCCTTCAAGCGCGAATACCGAGCACTGCTGGACGCGCTGCCGGTCGACGAGCTGGAGAAGCAGCGCGTCGTCGACGAGTGCAAGCGCGCGTTCCGCCTGAACAGCGCGGTCTTCCGCGAGCTGGGCGAGCAGTTCCCGCTGAGCGCGTAAGGGTCCCGTCGGGGCCGGCGGTCCCGGTCGGGTCCTCGGCCGGCGGTGTCCGGCCGCCCCCTCACCGCCTCCCCCGTGGCGCGGATTCCGCCCCGGCGGACCGGAATGCGCCCGTCTCGCGCCCGTCATAGCCGGCCGGCAGGCCCAGCCCTTACCTTGACCGGCGCATGACTATCTCGTGACCAGGCGCATGTCAATCCGTAATCAGGCCGTTGTTCATGAGAGCGGGATCACGGGAATCGGTGGGCAGGAATAGGTAAGCCTCACGTAAGTTAGGGCTGCCTTAGTGGCGACCTCAGTGACCCTCTATCGTTCCCGTACGTCGAACCCGTACATCCGAGCCCGCTTGGAGCCCCGTATGCGAGCCCTTCGCACCTCCGCCGTTGCCGCCATAGCCGCGGCCACGGCCGTCACCGCCGTCTCCGGCTGCGCCGCGAAGAACGACGGCAAAGGGGGTGGCGGAAAGGGAACGGTCGAGGTGACCGCCACGGACAGCAACTGTGAGCTCTCCGCCAAGGAGTTCCCCGCCGGACATGTCCGCTTCGCCGTACAGAACAAGGGCTCCAAGGTCACCGAGGTGTACCTCTACGCCCCCGGCGACCGGATCGTCACCGAGCGGGAGAACATCGGGCCCGGCACCAGCGCGGAGATCACCGCCGAGGTCAAGGCCGGCTCGTACGAGATCGCCTGCAAGCCCGGCATGAAGGGCCACGGCATCCGCCAGAAGGTGACCGTCAGCGGCAAGGGCGCGAGCGCCAAGCGCGACCCCGGGCTGGACGCCGGGGTCTCCGCCTACCGTAAGTACGTCCAGGAGCAGGCCGACCAGACCCTGCCGAAGGCGCGGAAGTTCGCCGACGCGGTCAAGGCCGGCGACGTCGAGGCCGCGAAGAAGGCCTACGCCGTCTCGCGGGTCGGCTGGGAACGCACCGAGCCGGTCGCCGAGTCGTTCGGTGACATCGACCCCAAGGTCGATGTGCGCGCCGACGGTGTGGAGCAGGGCCGGAAGTGGACCGGCTGGCACAAGCTGGAGCAGTCCCTGTGGGAGAAGAAGAAGATCTCCGGGGACGACAAGAAGCTCGCCGACCAGCTCATCACCGACCTCAAGGACTGGCAGGAGCGGGTCGGCAAGGCCGAGATCACCCCGACCAGCATGGCCAACGGCGCCAAGGAGCTGCTCGACGAGGTGGCCACCGGCAAGGTCACCGGTGAGGAAGAGCGCTACAGCCACACCGACCTGGTCGACTTCCAGGGCAACGTGGAGGGCGCCCAGAAGGCGTACGAGCTGCTCAAGCCGGTCGTCGCCAAGAACGAACCGACGCTCGCCAAGGAGCTGGACAAGCAGTTCACGGCGATCGGCAAGCTGCTCGACGACCACCGCGACAGCAAGTCCGCCGACGGCTTCGTCTCGTACGACACGATCGACAAGGGCGAGCGCAAGAAGCTCTCCGACGGTGTCAACGCGCTGGCCGAGCCGCTGTCCAAGCTGGCCGCCGCCGTAGCCACCACCAAGTAACCGTCCGCCGCCAGGCCAGGGGGTCACCATGACGCACGACAACGGCACGACGACGCACGACGGCACCGCGGCCGGGGACGAGCCGGCCGCGCAGACCGGCAACGGGCGTGCGCCCTCCCGGCGTTCGCTGCTCGGCTGGGGCGGTGCGGGCCTGGCGCTCGGTGCGGTCGCGGCCGGCGGTACGGCGGCGGCGCTGCGCACCGGCGGCGACGCCCAGCCGGCCGGCGCGGACGCGACCGCGGGCTCCGCGGTCGCCTTCCACGGCAAGCACCAGGCCGGGATCGCCACCGCCGTGCAGGACCGGCTGCACTTCGCCTCGTTCGACGTCACCACCGACGACCGCGACGAGCTGATCGCGCTGCTCAAGGAGTGGACGAAGGCGGCGGCGCGGATGACGGCCGGGGACGCGGTCGGTGACGGCGCGGTCGGCGGGCTGGCGGAGGCGCCGCCGGACGACACCGGCGAGGCGCTCGGCCTGCCGCCGTCCCGGCTCACCCTCACCTTCGGCATCGGCCCGACGCTGTTCGAGAAGGACGGCAAGGACCGCTTCGGCATCAAGGCCCGGCGGCCCGAGGCACTGATCGATCTGCCGCAGTTCCCCGGCGACAACCTCGACAAGTCGCGCAGCGGCGGCGATCTGTGCGTCCAGGCCTGTGCGGACGACCCGCAGGTGGCGGTGCACGCGATCCGCAACCTGGCCCGGATCGGCTTCGGCAAGGTGGCCATCCGCTGGTCCCAGCTGGGCTTCGGCAAGACGTCCTCGACGACGCCGGAGGCGCAGACCCCGCGCAACATGTTCGGCTTCAAGGACGGCACCCACAATCTCGCCGGCACCGACACCGCCGCGCTCGACAAGCACGTCTGGGTCGCGGACGGCGCGGCGAAGGGCAAGGAGAGCTGGATGGCCGGCGGCTCCTACCTCGTCGCCCGCCGCATCCGGATGCACATCGAGACCTGGGACCGCACCTCGCGCAAGGAGCAGGAGGACATCTTCGGCCGGGACAAGGGCGAGGGCGCGCCGGTCGGCAAGAAGAACGAGCGGGACACCCCGCACCTGAAGTCGATGCTGCCGACCGCGCACGTCCGGCTCGCGCACCCGGACTCCAACGGCGGGATACGGATCCTGCGCCGCGGCTACTCCTTCACGGACGGGACGGACGGCCTGGGCCGGCTGGACGCGGGGCTGTTCTTCCTCGCCTACCAGCACGATGTGCGCCAGGCCTTCGTCCCCCTCCAGAAGCGGCTGGCCGCCAACGACGCGCTCAACGAGTACATCCAGCACGTGGGTTCCGCGGTCTTCGCGGTGCCGCCGGGCGTCCGTCACGCGGACGACTGGTGGGGCCGGGAGCTGTTCGCCTGACACCGCCGGCGCCGGAAACGCACACCGCCGCCCCATGAACCGCACGAAGGAAGGGAAGGAACCGACGTGTTCGGCAACTACCTGATCGGTCTGCGCGAGGGACTGGAAGCCAGCCTCGTCGTCTGCATTCTCATCGCCTATCTGGTCAAGACCGGCAGGCGGGAGGCGCTGCGCCCGGTCTGGATCGGCATCACGCTCGCCGTGGTCCTGTCGTTCGCGTTCGGCGCGGCCCTGCAATTCGGGTCCGAGACCCTGACGTTCAAGGCGCAGGAGGCACTCGGCGGCTCGCTGTCGATCATCGCGGTGGGCCTGGTGACGTGGATGGTCTTCTGGATGCGGCGCACCGCGCGGCATCTGAAGAAGGAGCTGCACGGCAAGCTGGACGCGGCGCTGCAGATGGGCACCGTCGCGTTGGTGGTCACCGCGTTCCTGTCGGTGGGCCGGGAGGGCCTGGAGACCGCGCTGTTCATCTGGACCGCCGCCCAGTCCGCCAACGACGGGGTACGGCCGCTGATCGGGGCGCTGCTGGGGCTGCTGACGGCGGTGGCGCTGGGCTGGCTGTTCTACCGCGGGGCGGTGCGGATCAACCTGGCGAAGTTCTTCACCTGGACCGGCGGCATGCTGGTGGTGGTCGCGGCGGGCGTGCTGGCGTACGGCTTCCACGATCTGCAGGAGGCGGACGTACTGCCGGGGCTGACCTCCCAGGCGTTCGACATCAGCGCACAGATCCCGGCCGACAGCTGGTACGGCACCCTGCTCAAGGGCATCTTCAACTTCCAGCCGGACCCGACGGTTCTTCAGGTCACGGTGTGGGCTCTGTATCTGATCCCCACGCTCGTGTTCTTCTTCGCCCCCGGTAGGGTGTCGCCGAATCGTGCCACCCCGGCGGCCAGCCCGTCCGACCGGGTCGCCCCGAAGGAGCCCGAGCCCCATGACACGCAGGTCGCCGTTCCGGGTGCCCGTAACACTGACGTCGGCAGCGGCGGCGATGGTGATACTCAGCGGGTGCATGACGGTGCACGGCGAGAGGGAGATGCTGCCGGCGGTGTCGAAGGCTGAGGGCGCCAAGGCGCTCCAGCACTTCACCGACGGCTTCAACAAGGCCAACCGTCAGCTCGCCCCCCAGCTCAATCCCTCCTTCGAGGGGGGCGCGCTGCTCGCCATCGACCAGGCCGGGATAAAGGCGGCGCATGCCCTCCGGCCGCAGGGCAACCCGGGCTTCACGGCGCTGGCGTTCAAGGACGCGCACTTCACCGTGCCCCAGCAGAAGGGCTGGCCGAAGTACTTCGTCGCGGACGCGGCCAGCAACCGCAAGAACGCCGCCGGCCAGTACACCCGCTGGTTCTTGGTGTTCAGCCGCAACGCCATCGACGAGAAGTGGCGCGCGGTGTATCTGGCGACGTTCCCCGGCAACAAGGCGCCGGAGCTGAAGACGGACCGGAACGGCTACGCGGAGGCGGTGCCGGCCGGTGCGGACTCCGGCCTGACGGTCGACCCCGGCAAGCTGAGCCGCAGCTACGCGGACTACCTCAACACCGGCAAGGGCAGCACCTTCGCCTCCGGCCGGGACACCGACGGCTGGCGGGCCCGGCGGGCGAAGGACGCCAACCGGCCCGGCGTGCGCATCATGTGGGAGGACACCGCCGCGAACTATCCGCCGGTGGCGCTGCGGACGGAGGACGGCGGCGCGCTGGTGTTCTTCTCGACCGTCTACCACCAGCAGAAGACGGTGTTCGCCGGCGCGACGATCACGGTGTCGGGGGCGCTGAAGGGCCTCCTTGAGGGCCCGCCGAAGAAGACCAACCGGATGGCCTTCACCACCGTCTCCGGCCAGACGGTCACGGTGCCGGCCAAGAGCGCCGGCGGGAAGGTCGCGGTACTGAACCGGATCGAGGCGAAGACCTCGGTCCGGCCGCTGTAGCCGCCGTCCGCGGAACTGCTCGGTACGGAGCGGAACTGTTCGACACGGAAGGGGCCGTCGGGGTGATCCCGGCGGCCCTTCGGTGTACGGGAGGGGGCGGGCGCGGGGTGCGGACGGCTGGGCGGGTGGGTTCGCTCAGCGGCTGATCGGCCAGGCCGCGGCCTCGTGGTGATGCGGCTCGCGGTCGTTGAACTCGGCGCAGGCGTCGGTGAGCGACTCCAGCAGCGTCAGCGGGTCGGGCAGCGGCAGCTCGGGGCCGCGCAGCCAGGTCACCGCGGGCTGCTCGCCGGGCAGGGTCGAGGGCGGCAGCAGCACATAGCTGCCGCGGCAGTGCCAGCGCATCCCCGGATGCTCGTCCATGGTCTCGGGGTGGCAGTCCAGCTCACACGGCCACCACTCGTCCTCGTCGTCCGGGGTGCCGCGGGTGGCGGTGAAGAAGAGCATCCGTCCGTCGCCGAAGCCACCGCCGCTGAGCGTGATCGGCCCGACGTCGACACCCGCCGCGTCCAGCCGCCCCAGGGCGCTGCGGCCCGCCTCGACGGGTACGTCCAGGACGTCATGGGTGATGCCGGTGGCGGTGACGAAGTTGGCCTGCGGGAGGGTGCGGACCCAGGCGGCGACCTTGTCGCGGTCGGTGGTGGCGACGGTCTGCCAGCCGAAGGAGATGGGGTGCCGGCCGGGGGTGGGACAGCCGATGCGCTCACAGGAACAGCCGTAGCCGGAGGGGTGCGCCGCCGGGGCCACCGGGAAGCCCGCGTCGGCCGCCGCCAGCAGCAGGTCCTCGCGGCTGCGCGCAGCCGCTGATCCCGTGTCCGTATCGCCGCCGTCCGATCCGTTCTTCGGCCGGCGCAGCCACTGGGAGAACCTGCTCTTGCGTTCCATCTATCCCCTCACTTCGAGCGGTGGTCTGGGATCAATGCTGCCACCATCCTGCTCTCCGGGTGACCGGTGTGGAGATCCGGGGTGAACGAAAGAGCCGCCATTACCGGCAATTCGGGTCATCGGCGACGGGTCGCGGCCGGGCGGCGCCGTCCGGCCGCGCGCTCAGTCGCGCGGCCGCAGACCACCCAGCACCTGGTCGACAAGGGTGTCGACGTACTCGTGGGTCAATTCGCCGGTCCGCATCAGCCAGCGTTGTGAGAAGGGACTCAGCAGCATCTCGACGGCCACCCGTACGTCGATACCGGCGGCCACCTGGCCGGCTTCCTGCGCCGCCCGCAGCCGTTCGACGTAGACGCGGGTGCCGGGCGCCATCAACCGGCTGACGAAGGCACGGGAGAGCTCCTCGTCGTTCGCCCCGGCCGCCGCAAGGGCGCGGTACGGGGCCTGGAACACCGGGTCGTTGAACTCGTCGGCGGTCGCCCGCAGCACGAACTTCAGGTCCGCGGCCAGATCGCCGGTGTCCGGCAGGCCCTTGGCGTAGTCCTCGTCGACGCCGGCGGTGAACGCGTCCAGCAGCACGGCGGCCTTGGAGGGCCACCAGCGGTAGATCGTCTGCTTGCCCACCCCGGCCCGGGCGGCGATGCCCTCGATCGTGAGCTTGTCGTAGCCGACCTCGCCGACGAGCGCGAGGGCGGCATCGAAGATCGCGCGGCGGGAGCGTTCGCTGCGGCGGGAGGGGTCGGGGGGTGCTTTGTCGGCCATGGCCGACAGTTTAGACGGGGGGAGGCGAGACGTATCGTCTCTGCGGGACGGGGCGCCTTCGGCGGGGTGACTCGCACGTTGCCGGGTGCGGGTCCGTGCTGGTGCGGCGTCGTTTTTTCGCCTTCGGCGCGGGTGGGGGTGGGCTGTGCCCCGGTGTGTGGGGCCT
>NZ_SDIG01000094.1:0-25251 GCF_004122755.1 Streptomyces sp. TM32 | reverse complement strand
GGGGGACCCTGTGGGAGAGTAGGACGCCGCCGAACAATCATTGTGGGAAAGCCCCGCACCGTATGGTGCGGGGCTTTCCTGCGTTCCGGAACAGAATGTGCGCCCTGGGCCCTGCGATCGGCATGCGGGGGCGGGGATTGTGTCTAAGGTCGGGTCATGCGATACGACCTGGTCATTTTCGACAACGACGGTGTGCTCGTCGACAGCGAATCCCTCTCCAACACCATCCTGGCCGGGTATCTCACCGAACTCGGGCATCCCACGTCGTACGAGGAATCGATACGCGACTTCATGGGGTCGGCGATGCACCGTATCCATGAGCTCGTCCTGGAGCGTACGGGCCGGCGGCTGCCCGAGGACTTCGACGACGTTTTCCACGGCCGGGTCTTCGAGGCGTTCGAGCGGGAGCTGCAGCCGGTGGCCGGGGTGACCGAGGTGTTGGAGAAGCTGGACGCGGACGGCGTTCCGTATTGTGTCGGGTCCTCCGGCAGCCATGAGCGGATCGGCGTGGGGCACCGGAAGACGGGCCTGGACCGGTGGTTCCCGGCGGGGCGTGTCTTCAGCGCGCAGGACGTGGGGCGGGGGAAGCCGGCGCCGGATCTGTTTCTGCATGCGGCCCGGGAAATGGGCGTGGCGCCGGAGCGGTGTGCGGTGGTCGAGGACAGCCCGCTGGGGGTGCAGGCAGCGGTCGCCGCGGGGATGGACGTCTACGGGTTCACCGCGATGACGTCGGCGGAGAAGCTGACGGAGGCCGGAAGCACCGTGCTGTTCGGCCAGATGGCGGAGCTTCCGGAGCTGTTGCGGTAGGCGTGCCGGCCGGCAGCCGGCCGTCGAATTGGTGCGGTGATCCATCTACCCAGTGGTAGGGGCGAGTTCTAGGCTGAGCGGCCATGACGGCCCCTCGGGTACCAGAAGCGCAGCTGCGGCACGGCCGGATCTCGCTCGCCCTCAGCTTCTTCATCCAGGGCGCGGTCTTTGCCCTCCTTGTGACCCGCATTCCCGCGATCCAGGACCGGTACGGGATATCGGATGCGCTGCTGCCGGCCTTCCTGGCGGCGGTGCCCGTCTTGGCGGGGGCCGGGAGCGTCGTCACGGAGCAGCTGGTGAAGCGGGTGTCGGCCGGTCGGGTGCTGCGGTGTGTGCAGCCCGTGGTGTGCCTGGCGCTGCTGGGTGTCGGGTCGGTCGGCACGACGGCTCAGGTGGCGGTGGCGCTGGCGGTGTTCGGGCTGTCGGTGGGGGCCCTTGACGCCTCGATGAACATGCTCGGGGTGAGCCTCCAGCGGGCGTACGGGCGCAGCATCATGCTCGGGTTCCACGCCGCGTACAGCCTGGGCGGCATCGTCGGGGCCTCGCTGGCCTGGGCGGGGGCGCACTGGCAGCTCTCGCTGGCGCTGTTGTACGGGCCGGTGGTGGCGGTGCTGCTGCCGCTGGCTCTGCTCGTGGGCCGGTGGTTCGTGGACCGGGAGCAGCCGGCAGCGGGGGAGGGGGCCGGGGCGGCCGCCGTCCCGCTGGCGATGCGGCTGCTGTTGCCGCTGTGCCTGGTGATGGCCATTGCGTACATCGGTGACTCGACGGTCTCCAACTGGAGCGCCAAATATCTGCAGGACGTCCTGGGGAGCTCGGAGCAGCTCGCCACCGTCCCGTACAACGTCTATATGGTCACCACGCTGTTCGGGCGGGTGGTGGGGGACCTGGGGGTGCGCCGGTTCGGGGCGGTCGCGGTGGTGCGGTGCGGGACGGTGGTCGCGGCGGGCGGTTTCGCGGTGGTGGCCGCGGCGCCCGAGCCGTGGGCCGGGATGGCGGGCTTCACCCTGTTGGGGCTGGGGCTGTGTGTGATCGTGCCGCAGACGTTCGCCGCGGCCGGGCGGTACGCGTTCGAGAATCACGGTCCGGGGGCCTCGGACACGGCCATCGCGCGGCTGAATATTTTCAACTATGTGGGCTTTTTGATCGGCTCTCCGCTGGTGGGCGCCCTCGGCGATGCCTGGAGCTATCGGGGGGCGATGCTCGTACCGATGGCCCTGGTACTGGTGACGTTGGTGTATGCCCGTTCGTTCGGGGCGCCGAAGGCCCGATACGGTGACGGACATGAGCGGCCGCGCACAGCTGATGTGGGATGAGGCAGTAACGGGCTACGACTTCGGGTCCGGGCATCCGATGGACCCGGTCCGGCTCGCGCTGACCATGCGTTTGGTGGAGGCGTTCGAGCTCGACCGGGGGCCGCTGGAGGTGGTCGCGGCCAAGCCGGCCGGGGACTCCACCCTGCGGCTGGTGCATCGTGAGGACTACATCGCGGCGGTCCGCCGGGCCTCGGCGGACCCCGCGGCCGCGGACCTCTCGTACGGGCTGGGCACGGCTGACGATCCGGCGTTCGCCGGGATGCACGAGGCGTCCGCGCTGATCGCCGGGCAGTCGGTCGGCGCGGCGGAGGCCGTCTGGCGCGGGGACGCGGCGCATGCGGTGAACTTCGCCGGCGGGCTGCACCATGGGATGCCGGGCGGCGCGTCCGGATTCTGCATCTACAACGACGCCTCGCTGGCGATCGCCCGACTGCTGGAGCTGGGGGCCGAACGGGTCGCGTACGTGGACGTCGACGTCCACCACGGCGACGGGGTGCAGGCGACGTTCTGGGAGGACCCGCGGGTCCTGACGATCTCGCTGCACGAGCATCCGCGGACGCTCTTCCCGCAGACCGGCTGGCCGGAGGAGACCGGCGGGGAGGGCGCGGAGGGCACCGCGGCGAATGTGGCGCTGCCGGCCGGGACCGGCGACGAGGGCTGGCTGCGGGCCTTCCACGCGGTGGTGCCGGAGCTGTTGGGGGCCTTCCGGCCGCAGGTGATCGTGACCCAGCACGGCGCCGACACCCACTTCGAGGACCCGCTGGCACATCTGGCGGTGAGTCTGGACGCCCAGCGCGCGGTGGCCGAGGCCTGCCATGACCTGGCGCACCAGTATGCGGACGGCCGGTGGGTCGCGCTCGGCGGGGGCGGCTATGCAGTGGTGGACGTGGTGCCGCGCAGTTGGACGCATCTGGCGGCGATCGCGGCGGGCCGGCCGATCGACCCGACCTCGATGGTGCCGGAGGACTGGCGTCACGAAGTTTTCCGCAGGACGCGGCAGTTGGCCCCGCAGCGGATGACGGACGGGCGTACGCCGCAGTGGCGGGACTTCGTCGACGGCGGCTACGACCCGGCCGACCGGCTGGACCAGGCGGTGCTGGCCACCCGTCGCGCGGTGTTTCCGTCCCACGGGCTGCTGCCGTAGGGCGGGGCTGCAGCGCACCCCTGACACCCCGTCATGCCGGGCCTGGGGGTGCGCGGGCTCGCGCCTCCTGGGCCGGCGTCCCCGCGCCTCGTACGGCGGTATCCGATGCCGGGCCCCTCGGATGTGTGACTACCCGTCAGTCAGGGCACCCGTAGGCCGACCAACCGGACAGTATGGGTCGCGTGTTGGCTACCGGTGCGCTGCGGGCGCATCTGATCGAGGCGCGGCTCGCGGGGACGATCGCGACCCTGCGGGAGAAGAGTCTGGCGCGCTACCGGCTCTTCGCGGCACGTGATCCGCGGGTGCTGCTGGGGCTGGATCCCGAACGGGACTGGCCGCTGGGTGAAGTCCTGCGACTGATGGGGCAGAAGTGCGGGGTTTCGGTCGATCCCGCGCACACTTCCGGCCCGGATGTGGTCGACCCCGACCGCACGATCGCGGCGCTGGACCGGTTCGCCGACCGGCTGGCGGAGGCGGCGGCCCGGCGGGTCCCGGTGCTGCTCGGCACCGGCCATCCACACCGGCTGCTGGGGTTCTACGCCGCCCTCGCAGACGCTCTCTCGTCGGCGGGCTGCCCCGTTCTCACCTCGGCGTATGGCGACCGTGTCGACATAGCGACCCGGTTCGGCGTACGTACCTGCACACTCGACTACGTACGAGGAGTCGCGCTGATGCGAGAAGCAGGCGTGCGGGGCGCGCCCGCGGTGGGGGGCGTGCACACCCACTCGCCGCTCCCCGTACGGACCGTGCTTGCGGCCGCGGCGGACGCTTCGGGGCCGCTGCCGGGGCTGGTGATCGGGGACCACGGCTGGGTCTGCGGGGCAGGTCAGCTGGGTTTTGAGGCGATCGGGCTGGCCGACACGGACGACCCGGCGCTGTTCGTCGGCCAGGCGGAGGGACGGGTCCGCGAGGTGGTTCCGCTCGACGACGCCGCGCGGCCGGCGTCCTATCGGCCACTGGCGCGATATGTACTCAATCGGGCGAGTTTGTCACGATAGGCGGCTGTTCGCTGCTCCTCTTCCCCACTCGCATCACCCGCCCCTAATCTGGGGAGTGAGCGCATGGCGACGAAGAGTCACCGGAGGGGAAGCCGGTGTCCGTCTTATGCGGAAGGTGCAGGTGTGGCATGGCTGCAGAGCAGAGGCCTCTGAACGAGGTTGTGTTCCTGACCGTGGCGGAAGTCGCCACGGTGATGCGGGTGTCCAAGATGACCGTGTACCGCCTGGTGCACAGCGGTCATCTGCCCGCGATTCGCGTGGGGAGGTCTTTCCGGGTTCCGGAGCAGGCGGTTCACGACTATCTCCGGGAGTCCTTTGTGGGGGTGGAATCGGCCTGACGGGACCTTTGCCGACCCTCGGATTACGCCGTTCGCCCGGCGCCGGGTAGGCTGGCCCGATGTAGGTAGTGTGGGCTCGGACGCCCCGCACCGAGTATTCGAAGTGAGCGAGGGTAGTCGTGGGCTCTGTTATCAAGAAGCGGCGCAAGCGGATGGCGAAGAAGAAGCACCGCAAGCTGCTCAAGCGCACCCGTGTTCAGCGTCGTAACAAGAAGTAAGCGACGCTGATCGCGAATTCGCAGCCCCCCATCGCCTTGGTGCGATCGGGGGCTGCGGTGCGTTGTGGGCCGTATGGACGGTGGTCGGACGGAAATGTCGTCGCGGGCATCCCGTGGTCATCACCGCGCAACACCGACCCGATAGCGTGGTCCGCACAGCTCGGCTAGGCGGAAGTCGCGGCGGGAAGGAAGGCCTGATCTTGGGAAAGGTCGTGCTCGTCACCGGAGTCGCACGGCAGCTGGGCGGGCGGTTCGTACGCCGCATCCAGCGTGATCCTGATGTCGACCGGGTGATCGGGGTCGACGCCGTGCCACCGGAACACCATCTGGGCGGCGCGGAATTCCTCAAGGCCGATATCCGGCATCCGGCCATTGCCAGGGTCCTGGCCGAGACGGGCGTCGACACCGTCATCCATATGGACATCAACGGCACGCCGTTGGGCAAGCGCGGCGGTCGCGCCTCGGTGAAGGAAACCAATGTCATCGGGACGATGCAGCTCCTCGGCGCCTGCCAGAAGGCCCCGAATGTGCAGCGGCTCGTCATCAAGTCCAGCACCAGCGTCTATGGCTCCGCGCCCCGGGACCCGGCCGTCTTCACCGAGACCACCACGCCGAAGTCGCTGCCCAGTGGTGGCTTCGCCAAGGACGTCGTCGAGGTCGAGGGATATGTCCGCGGCTTCGCGCGGCGCCGTCCCGACGTGGCGGTGTGTGTCCTGCGCTTCGCCAATATCCTCGGGCCGTGCGCGGATTCCCCGCTCGCCGAGTACTTCTCGCTGCCGGTGTGGCCCACCGTCCTCGGCTACGACCCGCGGCTCCAGTTCGTCCACGAGGACGACGCCATCGAGGTGCTGCGGATCGCCGCCGCCGCACCGCGCCGCGGCACCCTCAACAGCGGCACGTTCAATATCGCCGGAGACGGCGTATTGCTGCTGTCGCAGACCTCCCGGCGGCTGGGGCGGCCCACCGTCCCGCTGCTCCTGCCGACGGTGACCTGGGCCGGTACGGCGCTGCGGTCCATCGGCATCACGGACTTCTCGCCGGAGCAGATCCGGCTGCTCACGCACGGCAGGGTCGTCGAGACGACGCAGATGCGCGAGACACTGGGATTCCGTCCGAAGTACACGACGGCGGAGACCTTCGCGGAATTCGCCCGCAGTCGCGGACCCGGGCTGCTGCCGCCCGAGTCCCTCGCCCGCACCGTCGACCGGCTCGCCGGCGTGCTCCCCGCACGCGGCGGCAGCCAGTGAAGGAGTTCACCCACCATGGCGGACGCCAAGGTCATTCCCTTCGGCGAGGAGCCCCGGGCGCGCAGGAAGGCCAGGAGGGCCGGGCGCACGGGACGCGGTACGGCGCTGGCGCCCGTACCGGAGGCACGCACCGAGCACCCGCCGGCGGCACCCCCGCCGTCGCGGCCGCGGACCCTGGACGAGCGGATCGCGGGCGGGCTGGCCTTCCTGCGCCGGCGGATCACCGGGGACTACGAGGTCGATGACTTCGGGTACGACGAGGAGCTGACCGACCAGGTCCTGATGTCGCTGCTGCGGCCCTTCTACGAGAAGTACTTCCGGGTCGAGGTGAAGGGCGTGGAGAACATCCCGTCCGACGGCGGTGCGCTGATCGTCGCCAACCACTCCGGGACGTTGCCGCTCGACGGTCTGATGCTCCAGGTCGCGGTGCACGACAACCACCCGGCACAGCGTCATCTGCGGCTGCTGGCGGCCGATTTGGTGTTCGTCCTGCCGGTGATAAACGAGCTGGCGCGCAAGGCCGGGCACACCCTCGCCTGTGCGGAGGACGCCCAGCGGCTGCTGGAGCGCGGCGAGATCGTCGGGGTGATGCCGGAGGGCTTCAAGGGCATCGGCAAGCCCTTCTCGGACCGCTACAAGCTGCAGCGCTTCGGGCGGGGCGGGTTCGTCTCGACGGCGCTGAAGGCCGGGGTGCCGATCGTGCCGTGCTCGATCGTGGGCGCGGAGGAGATCTACCCGATGATCGGGAACGCCAAGACGCTGGCGCGGGTGTTCGGGCTGCCGTATTTCCCGATCACGCCGACGTTCCCCTGGCTGGGGCCGCTGGGGGCGATGCCGCTGCCGACGAAATGGACGATCCAGTTCGGCGAGCCGATCCCGACGGTCGGCTATCCGCCGGAGGCGGCGGACGATCCGATGCTGATGTTCAACCTGACCGATCAGGTGCGGGAAACGATTCAGCACACCCTCTACAAGCTGCTGGTGCAGCGACGCTCGGTGTTCTTCTGAGGCGGAAGCCGGAAGAACACCGAGCGCGGGGCACGGAGCGTTTCGCTACTTCGGGAGATCCTCGCCGTCGATGCCCAGTCCGGGAAGCAGCCCCGGGATCAGCGGCGGGAGGGTGACGTCGGGCTGGCTGCCGCCGTCCGTGCCGTGGTGGCCGCGGTGCGGGGACGGGCTGCCGCTCTTGGACGGCGGGTCGAGCAGTCCGCCCGTATTGCCGCCGAGCAGACCGTCGTCCTGGGACGGTGAGGCCGACGGGCGGGGGGCGTGCGCGCCACCGGAGTGCCTGCCGGAGGAGGTCTTGCTGCCGGAGGGTGCCGGGTGGCCGGCGGAGCCGGAGCCCCTGCCCGCGGAGCCGGGCGTGTTGCGGTGGTGGTGCTTGCCGGCCGGGGTGGGCGGCAGCAGCGAGCGGAGCGGACCGACCTCTTGGTCTATGGCGTCGAAGACCGAGCTGACCTTGTCGCGGACGTCCGTCAGCTGCACCGGGAGCTTGTCGCGCAGCTGTGACCAGGTGGCGCGGTGCGATCTGGTGAAGGAGTTCAGCGCCTGGATGGGGTCGAGCGAGCCGTCGCGCTCATAGGCCTGGTGCAGCAGGCGGTGGCCCTCGCCCGCGTCATGGGTGACACCGGCGAGCGCCTTGCGGATCTCGCCGAGCGACTCGTGGTCGAGGTCCGCGAGCCGGGCGCGCTCCATCAGACGGCGGACCTCCATCATGCGGGTGGAGGCCTGGTCGAGATAGAGCCGGCCGCGGGCGGAGTCGTCGTCGGCCATGCCGAGCTTGAGGTCCTCCATGCCGCGCTTGAGGCCGTAGAGGGAGTCGCCGGGGAGGGCGTCGGAGCTGGCCGCGGCGACGCCGGTGAACGCCCCGGCGGCGACGCCGACCGTCAGCCCGCCCGCTGCCAGCCCCTTGGAGAGGCGGGAGCGCGGGCGCAGCCGGCCCATCGATTTCGTGGCGCGGTGCGCGCCCTTGTGTTCGCGCTGCTCGGGCACCCTGGCACCGTCGGACGGGGCGCCTTCGGCGAAGGCGGCCTCCATCGCGGCGATGAGCTGGGCGCGCTGGACAGTCTTGACCTCGGCGGCCATCTCCGGCCTCGGGAGTTTCCCGAGGCCGTCGGCGACCGCCAACAGCCGTGCTTCGCCCGGCGCTTGCGCCGGTTCGACCTGGTCCTCGGCCGCCGTGCCCTCGAGGACCTGCTCCTCCAGGGTCTGGGCGAAGGCGTTGGCCCGCCGGTGCACCGAGACATTCGCGATCACGGGCGGCACCTCCTCTCGTCATCCCGCTCGACTCCCCGGACTGGCTTTGACTGTCCAGACGGACCGGACGGTTGCACGCAGCTGTCCGCTACCACTCGATCGAGTGAGAGGCAGCGGGCATGGCGTGACCGCATGGAGCCTGCATTCCGCACAACGAGCGGCGCGGCACTCGGGTTACGCACTCACGATGATCTGACCGACCGGTTATGGAAGATCACCAAGCGTAGGCGGAACACGGCGTGGGGCGGGGCGTCGATATCTGTGGACAGGGGGTCGGTCAGCGGGCGTCTTCGGGGAGCAGCCGCGCCAGGGTGCGGACGGCGCGGTACTGGAGGGTCTTGATCGCGCCCTCGTTCTTGCCCATGACACGGGCGGTCTCGGCGACCGAGAGGCCCTGCAGAAAGCGCAGCGTGACGCACTCCTGCTGCTGGGGGTTGAGCTTACGAACCGCCTCCAACAGGGCGGCGTTGGAGAGGGATTCGAGGACGGAGTCCTCGGGGCTGCGCTCGACCTCGTTGGCGTCGAGCATCTCTCCGGTGGTGACTTCCAGGCGGAAGCGGGAGGACTTGAAGTGGTCGGCGACCAGATTGCGGGCGATGGTCACCAGCCAGGCGCCGAAATCGCGGCCCTGCCAGGTGAACGTGCCGATGCGGCGCAGGGCGCGCAGAAAGGTCTCGCTGGTGAGGTCCTCGGCCGTGGCCCGGCCGCCCACGCGGTAGTAGATGTAGCGGTAGACCGTGTCGGCGTACTGGTCGTAGAGGCGGCCGAAGGCTTCGGCCTCGCCGGCCTGGGCCCGTTCGACGAGGTCCATCATGCGACGGCTGTCGCTGTCGGCGGGGCGACGGGCGGTGGTCGTGCCGGCGCCCGAGCGGCGGGTTCTGCCGGCGGCCTTGCCGACCGCAGCACTCCCGTCGGCCAGGGCGTAGCAGGGGCCGGCGGCGGGGACGGCTGAGGCGAATGCGGGGACGGCGTACGCGGTGGGGACGAAACTGCGCAGGTGTTCGACGAGTGTCGTGCGCAGCGTAGCCAGGCCCGAGGCGTCAACCCCGACGTGTGGGTACACGGGACTCCCAGAGGCAGAGCTTCCATCACGTGCAGTGCGGGACCGTTCACTCGTCGTAGGGACGTGTGGGTTCCGGATTGCGTCTGAGGAGAATAACGCTTCGTACAGGCAGCGCTACACCCAGTTGCTCAAATCATCGATTACTTACGGTCCGTGCCGGGTTGGTTGCAGGTCGAGTATCGATTACTGAGCAACTATTGATCGGAAGGGAACGCAATCTGCCTGGTTGGAGGGCGTGTTGTGGCTAACCGGCAGCAATGTGACTGAGCGGGCGGCGGAGGGGGTAGAGACAGGGGATGGCTCGCCGTGTCGCTCGGTGATCAGGCCTGGTCAGCGGCGGCGGCGCTGGAGCGCGACGGCGGCCGCGGCGCCGCCCGCGAGGGCGCCCACGCCGGCCGCGGCGGGGATGCCGATCTTGGCCGCTTTCCGGCCGGTCCGGTAGTCGCGCAGCCGCCAGCCCTGCTCTCGGGCATGCTTGCGCAGGCGGCTGTCCGGGTTGATCGCGTAGGGGTGGCCCACGAGCGACAGCATCGGGATGTCGTTGGCGGAGTCGCTGTAGGCGGCGCAGTGCGAGAGGTCCAGGCCCTCGGCGGCCGCCAGCGCGCGGACCGCCTCGGCCTTGGCCGGGCCGTGCAGCGGCTCGCCGACCAGCTTGCCCGTGTAGACGCCCCCCACGGACTCGGCGACGGTGCCCAGCGCGCCGGTCAGGCCGAGCCGGCGGGCGATGATCGTCGCGGTCTCCACGGGGGCCGCGGTCACCAGCCAGACCTTCTGGCCCGCGTCGAGATGGGCCTGGGCCAGGGCACGGGTGCCCGGCCAGACCCGCTCGGCCATGTACTCGTCGTAGATCTCCTCGCCGATCGACATCAATTCGGCGACGCGATGGCCCTGGACGATGGACAGGGCGCTGTTGCGGACGTCCGCCATGTGCTCGGGGTTCTCCGAGCCGGCGAGCCGGAAGTAGATCTGCTGCCAGGCGAAGCGGGCCAGGTCGCGCTTGTGGAAGAAGTGCCGCTTGTACAGGCCGCGGCCGAAGTGGAAGAGCGCGGCGCCCTGCATGACGGTGTTGTCGAGGTCGAAGAAGGCGGCGGCGGCCGTGTCGCCGACTACCGGGAACTCGGGCTCCGTCGGGGTCTCCTCGACGGGCGGCGCTTCCTGGGTGGACTTGCGGGCGGCCTCGGCCGCGGCCTCCCCGGCCAGCACGCTGGCGGCCGTGGCGGGGCGCCGTCGGCGGGTGAACCAGCCCAGGGGCAGCAGACCCCCGGTGGGCGTCCAGCGGGGGCGGCGGGCGGACGGGACGAGGGGCGTCCCGTGGGGACTCCTGCCGGGGCGGTGGTCGGGAGACGGGAGAGCCATGGCGACAGCGTAGCCAGTTTGTTCGGTGCAGCCGGTTACGGGCGCGTGTCAGGACGGCCGGCGGCGGTGGACGGTTGCGTTACGGCCATGCTGGAGCGTCCGCGGCGGCGGCTCCGCCGACGGGCGGCGCGGGCGTCGCTCAGGCGCCCAGTGCGGTGCGCAGGCGCTTGGGGTCGACGCGCCAGAAGTCGTGCTGGGCGCCGTCGACGAGGATGACCGGAATCTGCTCCCAGTACTTGCGGTGCAGCTCGGGGTCCTCGGTGATGTCCTTCTTCTCCCAGGACGCGCCGGTCTCGGCGCAGACCTTCTCGATCACGGCCTGGGCGTCGTCGCAGAGATGGCAGCCCGGCTTGCCGACGAGGGTGACCATCCGGTCGGCGGGGCTCTTGCGGGGGCTGCGGCTGAACGGGCTGAACGGGGCCATGGAGTCATTGTGCCGGGTCGCGGCGGGGCCGGGGTACGCCCTGTGGACAACGCCGGGCCCGCCGGGACCGGGTGCCCCGGCTCCGGCCGTGCGGGGTTTTCCGGCGTGCCCCCGGCGGGTCGGGGTCGCTTACCATCGATGGGCGATTTGTAGATTTCCGGGGGTACGGCGGTGAGGAGTGAGGGCGCGTGCTCCCCTCGGTGCTGCCTGGTGAGACGGGCGGTGCGAGCCAACGCCGGGACGTGGAAGTTGGTTCCACGGAGGCCGGTAAACGCCGCGTGACACCCATCACTTTGGCCGGGCAAATCGGACACCATCTTTGTGCACGCGTTCACAAAGACATAGCCTGCAGAAGACAGGGCGGTCGGGTTCCAGACGGTCGCCCGCAGCCCCGCTCTACCCGCAGGAGCACCGTGGCAACTGGCCGAACTCACCGACCGGCGACCCGAAGCCGAGGCATTCCCGAGGCCACCGTCGCCCGTCTCCCGCTGTATCTGCGCGCCCTGACCGCGCTCTCCGAGCGTTCGGTACCCACGGTCTCCTCCGAGGAACTCGCGGCCGCGGCGGGGGTCAATTCCGCCAAGCTGCGCAAGGACTTCTCCTACCTCGGCTCGTACGGGACCCGCGGCGTCGGCTACGACGTGGAGTACCTCGTCTACCAGATCTCGCGCGAGCTGGGGCTGACCCAGGACTGGCCGGTTGTGATCGTCGGTATCGGTAACCTCGGCGCCGCGCTCGCCAACTACGGCGGCTTCGCCTCGCGTGGCTTCCGCGTCGCCGCGCTGATCGACGCCGACCCGGCCATGGCCGGCAAGCCCGTCGCGGGCATCGGGGTCCAGCACACCGACGAGCTGGAGCACATCATCGAGAGCAACGGCGTCTCGATCGGTGTCATCGCCACGCCGGCCGGCGCTGCGCAGCAGGTCTGTGACCGCCTGGTCGCCGCCGGTGTCACCTCGATCCTCAACTTCGCGCCGACCGTGCTGACCGTCCCCGACGGGGTGGACGTGCGCAAGGTCGACCTGTCGATAGAACTGCAGATCCTCGCCTTCCACGAGCAGCGCAAGGCAGGTGAGGAGGCCGGGCCCGACGGTGGCGCCCCGGTTGCCGCCACCCGTGCCGCCGCGGCCGTCGCGGGCGAGGGCAAGGGACCTGACGGGGACGTACCCGCCGTGATGCCGGCATGAGCGAGCGCATCATCGAAAGGTGCGTCACAGACGAACGCTGTGCCTCGCGAAGCGAGGTGCACGCATGAGTCTGCTGGTCGTCGGGCTGAGCCATCGCAGCGCGCCGGTGAGCGTGCTGGAGCGGGCCGCGCTCGCCCCGGAGTCGCGCGGCAAGCTGCTGCAGGACGCGGTGTCGGCCGAGCCGGTCACCGAGGCCGCGGTGCTCTCCACCTGCAACCGCATCGAGGCCTACGCGGACGTGGACAAGTTCCACGGCGGTGTCGCCGAGCTGTCCAACCTCCTGGCCCGGCACAGCGGCGCCGGTCTGGAGGAGCTGACCCCTTATCTCTACGTCCACTACGAGGACCGTGCCGTCCACCACCTCTTCTCGGTGGCCTGCGGCCTGGACTCGATGGTCGTCGGCGAGGGGCAGATCCTCGGGCAGATCAAGGACGCGCTGGCCGTCGCCCAGGAGCTGCACACCGCGGGCCGGCTGCTGAACGACCTGTTCCAGCAGGCCCTGCGGGTCGGCAAGCGCGCCCACAGCGAGACCGGCATCGACAAGGCCGGCCAGTCGCTGGTCACCTTCGGGCTGGAGCAGCTCGCGGCCGGCCGGGACGTCGAGGGCTGGGCGCACGGCAAGCGGGCGCTGGTCATCGGCGCCGGCTCGATGTCGTCGCTGGCCGCCACCACCCTCGTCCGGGCCGGTGTCGGTGAGCTGGCCGTCGCCAACCGCACCGTCGAGCGGGCCGAGCGGCTCGTCCAGCTGCTCACCGAGCCGGGCGGACCCGGCGCGGCCACCGGGCTCGCCGCCCGCGCGGTGGCGATGACCTCGGTGGCGCAGGAGCTGGCACTCGCCGACATCGTGGTGTCCTGTACCGGCGCGACCGGCCTGGTCCTCGCCTCGGAGATGGTCGCGGCCGCGCGCGAGGGGAACACGGCGCCGCTGGCGCTGCTCGACCTCGCGATGCCGCGGGACATAGACGCCGCGGTGCACCGGATCGAGGGCGCGCACCTCGTCGACATCGAATCGCTGGCCGACGCGTCCGCGGACGCGCCGATGGCGGCCGACGTGGACAAGGTGCGCGGCATCGTCTCCGACGAGGTCGCCGCGTTCGGCGCGGCCCAGCGGGCCGCGCACATCACCCCCACCGTGGTCGCCCTGCGCACCATGGCCTCGGACGTCGTCAGCAGCGAGATCGCCCGGCTCGACGGCCGCCTTCCCGACCTGGACGACAAGCAGCGCGCCGAGATCACCCAGACCGTGCGCCGGGTCGTCGACAAGCTGCTGCACGCGCCCACCGTGCGGGTCAAGCAGCTCGCCAGCGAGCCCGGCGGCGCCGGGTACGCGGACGCACTGCGGGAACTGTTCGACCTCGACCCCGAGACGGTCGCCGCCGTCAGCCGGGCCGACACGCGTGATGCACGGGAGCGGGCATGAACGACAGCACCACCAGAGCGCTGCGGCTGGGTACCCGCCGCAGCAAGCTCGCCATGGCCCAGTCCGGGCAGGTCGCCGAGGCGGTGCGCGCACTGACCGGCCGCCCCGTCGAGCTGGTGGAGATCACCACCTACGGCGACACCTCCCGGGAGCACCTCGCGCAGATCGGCGGCACCGGCGTGTTCGTCTCCGCGCTGCGCGACGCGCTGCTCAGCGGTGAGATCGACTTCGCCGTCCACTCGCTCAAGGACCTGCCCACCACCCAGCCCGACGACCTGACGCTGGCGGCCGTACCCGTACGGGAAGACCCCCGCGACGCGCTGATCGCCAGGGACGGCCTGACGTTCGAACAGCTGCCCGACGGCGCCCGGGTGGGGACCGGTTCCCCCCGGCGGATGGCGCAGCTCAACGCCTGGGCCAGGTCGCTGGGCCGGAGTGTGGAGGCCGTGCCGATACGCGGGAACATCGACACCCGCATCGGCTTCGTCGAGAAGGGCGAGCTGGACGCGGTCGTGCTGGCCGCCGCCGGACTCACCCGTATCGGCCGGATCGACGAGGCGACGCAGCTGCTGTCGCCCGACGTGGTTTTGCCCGCCCCCGGCCAGGGGGCACTGGCGATCGAGTGCGCTGCGGTCAACGCAGACCTCGTCGCACAGCTCGCCGAGCTCGACGACCCGGACACCCGGGCCGCCGTGACCGCCGAGCGCTCCCTGCTCGCCGCCCTGGAGGCCGGCTGCTCCGCACCCGTCGGGGCACTGGCCGACCTTTCCCCGAGCTCTCGACCTCGGTCGGGCAGGGGAGGCCCCAAGGCCGATGAGCAGGCTGTCACCGAATTGCACCTGCGTGGTGTCGTCGGCACGACCGACGGCAGCACGCTGGTGCACTTGTCCACCACCGGGCACGTACCCGCCTCTCCCGACGACGTGTCGACCCCGCTCACGCTGGGCCGTGAACTCGCCGCCGAGATGCTCGCAAAGGGTGCGGCCGGTCTTATGGGGGAGCGAGCACTTTGAACCCCACCGCCCCAAACCACTCCGCCTCCGGTCAGGTCACCTTCCTGGGTGCCGGGCCGGGAGACCCGGGCCTGCTGACGCTGCGTGCCGTCGAGGCGCTGGCCTCCGCGGACGTCTTGATCGCCGACCCGCAAGTGCTGGACGTCGTGCGCGTGCATGCCCGCGCACAGGTCGACACACCGCTGCAGGCGTCAGCTGACGAGGCGTCAATCCCTGCGGACGTACCGGCGCTTCGCGACACCGCCAATCTTGTCATGGCAGCGGCCCGTGCGGGCAAGCGGGTCGTACGTGCCGTCACCGGGGACCCCGGCCTGGACGGTTACGTCGCCGAGGAGATGCTGGCCTGCGCCGCGGAGGGCATCGTCTTCGAGGTGGTGCCCGGCATCGCCGCGGCCGTCGGCGTGCCCGCGTACGCCGGGGTGCCGCTGCGGGACGCCCACGGCACCGACGTGCGGTTCATCGACGCCCGCACCGCCGACGAGCGCTGCTGGACCGAGGTCGGTGCCAGCGACGCCACCGCCGTGGTCTCCACCAGCCTCGACTCGGTGGCCGCGGCCGCCGGTGAGCTGGTGTCCGCCGGCCGCAAGCCGGACACCCCGCTGACCGTCACGGTCGCCGGCACCACCACCCGTCAGCGCACCTGGACCGCCACCCTCGGGTCGATCGCCCAGGTGCTGAAGGCGGCGAAGGTGTTGCCGTCGGCGAACGGCGGCCAGCCGGTCATAGCCGTGGTCGGTGAGCGCAGTGCCGCGGCCCAGCGCGACCGGCTGTCGTGGTTCGAGTCCAAGCCGCTGTTCGGCTGGCGGGTGCTTGTACCGCGCACCAAGGAGCAGGCCGCTTCGCTCTCCGACCAGCTTGTTTCGTACGGCGCGGTGTCGCATGAGGTCCCGACCATCGCCGTCGAACCGCCGCGCACCCCGCAGCAGATGGAGCGCGCGGTCAAGGGCCTGGTCACCGGCCGCTACGAGTGGATCGCCTTCACCTCGGTCAACGCCGTCAAGGCCGTCCGGGAGAAGTTCGAGGAGTACGGCCTGGACGCCCGGGCCTTCGCCGGGATCAAGGTCGCCGCGGTCGGCGAGCAGACCGCCAAGGCGCTGGTCGCCTTCGGTGTGAAGCCCGACCTGGTGCCGAGCGGCGAGCAGTCCGCCGCCGGGCTGCTGGAGGACTGGCCGCCCTACGACCCGGTCTTCGACCCGATCGACCGCGTCTTCCTGCCGCGTGCCGACATCGCCACCGAGACCCTGGTCGCCGGGCTGATCGAGCTGGGCTGGGAGGTCGACGACGTCACCGCCTACCGGACCGTGCGCGCCTCGCCGCCGCCGGCCGAGACGCGGGAGGCCATCAAGGGCGGTGGCTTCGATGCCGTCCTCTTCACCTCGTCGAGCACTGTGCGGAACCTCGTCGGTATCGCGGGCAAGCCGCACAACGTGACGGTGATCGCCTGTATCGGCCCGGCCACCGCCAAGACGGCCGAGGAGCACGGCCTGCGGGTGGACGTCATGTCGCCCGAGCCGTCGGTGCACAAGCTGGCCGAGGCGCTCGCGGACTTCGGCGCGGCGCGCCGCGCTGCCGCGATCGAGGCCGGGGACCCGGTGACCCGCCCGAGCGAGCGGCGGCCGGGGTCGCGTCGGCGGGCTCGTAGCTGAGCGGACGGCAGTAGGCAGTAGTGGGAACGGCTGAAGGGCGCCTCTTTCGGGGCGCCCTTCAGCGTTACCGCTTGGCGGCGTACGGCAGGAAGTCGGCCCAGGTGGTGGGGGTGAAGGTGAGGCGGGGGCCGTCGGGGTTCTTGGAGTCGCGGATGAGGATGGTGTCGGAGGCGGTCGCGACCTCGACGCACTCGCCCCCCTCGTCGCTGCTGTAGCTGCTCTTGCGCCAGGCCACCTCGACGCATTCCGGCCCGTCGCCGGAGCTGTAACTGCTCTTTATCCATGCCAGGGCGGAGCCGTTCCCGCCGGAGGGCTTGAGGGTCATGTCTCTCCCCGCACTTTCTCGATGAAGGCAAGCGACTCCCGTGGAGTGAGCGCCTGCGCCCGGATCATGCCATAGCGCACTTCGAGGATCTGGAGCTCTTTGGGATTGAAGATCATCCGGCTGACGAGCTGGCTCTCGTTGTGCCCGACGGTGGAGCCATCCTTCAGCCTGAGCAGCTGGAACGGCCCTTCAAGCCCCGCATTCTCTTCGCGGCTCAGGGGCAGCACCTGGATCGACACATTCGACAACTGCCCGACCTCCAACAACCGTTCGAGCTGCCTGCGCAGAATCATTGTGCCCCCGGTGCACCGCCGTAACGTCGCCTCGCACTGTACGAAGCTCAGGACCGGCAGCCCTGTCGCCGTGCTGACGATCCCCTGGCGGTCCAGGCGACCGGCCACGCGCCGCTCGACCTCGTTCTCTGGGAAGGGCGGTTGTCGGTTTCCGATGACCGCCCGCGCGTACTCGTCCGTCTGCAACAACCCATGAATTACCGAGTTGTTGTACGCACACAGCTCGACCGACTCCGCCTCCAGCTTCTTCAAGTCCCGGACTTTCTTCGGGTACCTGATCCCGGCCACGTCCGTTTTCAGTGCCGCGAGTTTGCCGCCCGCACCCGTGACCTCGTCCGCCCGGTCCAGGAACTCCGGGCGGGGGATCCGGCGGCCGCGTTCCACCGAGGAGACCGTCTCCTCCCCGTAACCGATCGCCGCGCCCAATTCCGCCTGGGTGAGGCCGGCCGCCTCCCGCCACAGCTTCACCTGCCGTGCCACGGCTTTCATCACCGCACCGGCCTCGTCGTCGTCCATTCCTGCGTCCCAGTCATCCACGTCTGCCGCCGCCCCTCCGCCGAGCCGTACGCGTCCAACTCCGGTCGCCCGTACCCCGTCACCCCGTACGGCCCGGACAGAGCAGGACCGCAGCCGGACAGTCACCGTGAGCACGGGTGTCAGCCCTTCTCAGGCTAGATACGCGCGACCACGCTGTGTGACGTGAATCAGCGAATCGCAACCAGCAATTCCGTCACCGCGCTCGCCGCGGGCCCCGCCCCGGCGCTCCGGTTCTCCGTACCGCTCTCCGCCACCCGGCGCGGAGCACGGCTGGCACGGCTCCTGGCCACCGAGCAACTGCGCTCGTGGGGGCTGCCGTTCGACCCTTCTCTGTTGCTCGTCGCCGAGCTGGCGGCGAATGCGGTGCTGCACGGCCGGGTCGCCGGGCGGTGCTTTCGTCTCGGTCTCGTCGTCACCTCGCCCGCCACGCTCCGTATCGAAGTGACGGACACCCGCGGTGACCGGCTGCCCGCCCGTCTGCCGGGTGACGGTGGCTCCCTGGCCGAGTCCGGGCGTGGCCTGTTGCTCGTCGCGGAGTTGGCGGACCGGTGGGGCGTCGAGGAGGGGCCGGTGCCGTGCAAGACCGTATGGGCGGAGCTGGACCTCGGACCGGCCGCTGAGGGCTGAGGTCCGCTCCGACGACACGTCGGCAAAGGCAGGGGCAAAGCGGGCGTAGCGTGGGCGGTATGACGAAGTACGGAAGCTTCCCCGGCGCGCGGCCCCGGCGGCTGCGTACCACCCCCGCGATGCGGCGGATGGTGGCCGAACACCGGCTGCACCCCGCCGACCTGATCCTGCCCGCGTTCGTGCGGGAGGGGATCAGCGAGCCGGTGCCGATCTCCGCCATGCCGGGCGTCGTCCAGCACACCCGCGACACGCTGCGGAAGGCCGCTGTGGAGGCGGTCGAGGCCGGGGTCGCCGGGATCATGCTGTTCGGGGTGCCCGAGGACGCCCACAAGGACGCCGTCGGCACGGCGGGCACCGATCCGGACGGCATCCTTCAGGTCGCCATCCGCGACGTGCGGGCCGAGGTCGGCGACGACCTCGTGATCATGTCGGATCTGTGCCTGGACGAGTACACCGATCATGGCCACTGCGGCGTCCTGGATGCGGAGGGTCGGGTCGACAACGACGCGACACTGGAGCGCTACGCCGAGATGGCGCAGGTGCAGGCCGACGCGGGCGTCCATGCCGTGGGGCCCAGCGGGATGATGGACGGCCAGGTCGGTGTGATCAGGGACGCCCTGGACCAGACCGGGCACGAGGACGTGTCGATCCTCGCCTACACCGCGAAGTACTCCTCCGCCTTTTACGGGCCGTTCCGCGAGGCCGTCGGCTCCTCGCTCAAGGGCGACCGGAAGACGTACCAGCAGGACCCGGCCAACCTCCGTGAATCGCTGCGCGAGCTGGCGCTGGACCTCGACGAGGGCGCCGACATGGTGATGGTCAAGCCGGCGCTGCCGTACCTCGACGTGCTCGCGAAGATCGCGGACTCGGTGGACGTGCCCGTCGCCGCATACCAGATCTCCGGTGAGTACGCGATGATCGAGGCGGCCGCCGAGAAGGGCTGGATCGACCGCGACAAGGCGATCCTGGAGGCGCTGACCGGCATCAAGCGGGCCGGCGCGAACATGATCCTGACGTATTGGGCGACGGAGGTCGCGCGGGGCCTGTGAGACGCCCGGCGCGCTGCTCGCCACTGCTCTGCTCCCGTCCCCGGACTCCGGGGGCGGGAGCTTTGTCGTAACTGCCACGTTTTGACCGTCGCCTGCCGGGCACGGACCGGTTGTCAAGGAAGAACCCGACCGACCGAGGAGCGGGTAACCATGACCGCCAAGCGCAAGATGCAGGCCAAGGGCGCGCAGGTCATCGGCGCCATGAAGGAAGTCGTCGGCCGGGCCACGCACAACCGCAAGCTCCAGGCCGAGGGGAAGGCCGAGAAGGCCGCCGGGCACGGGCTGGGCGGGAGCGAGAAGGCCAAGGACGCGGTGCGGAAGCACATGCCCTGACCCATGCCCTGACCCATGCCCTGACGCGCCCCGGCCGGCCCGGCTGCGGCGGATCCGGTTGTTCCGGCTGCCCCCGTTGTTCCGGCGGACCCCCGTGGCTCAGCCCGTCACGGCCCGCGCGAGGACCCTCGTCACGCCCGCGACCAGCGGATCGTCGGAGGGGTCGGCCTGCTGTGCCGTGCCCGTCAGCACGGCCAGCACGAGCGGGGTGCCGTCCGGGGTCCAGGCCACCCCCACGTCGTTGCCGGTGCCGTACGAGCCGGTGCCTGTCTTGTCGGCGAGGGCCCAGTCCTTGGGCAGTGCGGCGCGGAAGCGTTCCGTGTTGGTTTCGTTGGCCTTCATCCATGCCGTCAGCCGGCCCCGGTCGGAGGGCGTGAGGGCGTCGCCCAGGAGCAGCCGGGCGTAGGTACGGGCGATGGCGGCGGGGGTGGTGGTGTCCGTCGTCCGGCCGGGCTCGGCCGAGTTCAGTTCCGGCTCCCAGCGGTCGAGGCGGGTGGTGCGGTCGCCGAGGGAGCGGGCGAAGTCGGTGACGGCGGTGGGGCCGCCGAGGGCGCGCAGCAGGAGGTTGGCGGCCGTGTTGTCGCTGCGCTGGAGGGCGGCGGCGCACAGCTCGGCGATCGTCATGCCGGTGACGGTGTGCTGGCTGGTGACGGGGGAGTTGGGCACGACGTCGGCGGCGGTGTAGTGGACGCGGCGGGCCAGGGTCTCCCCGTTGTGGTCGAGATCGCGCAACACCGCCCCGACGGCGAGGGTCTTGAAGACCGAGCAGAGCGGGACGCGGGTGTCGGCACGGTAGGCGACCGTGGCGCCGGTGCGGGTGTTGTGGGCGAAGGCGCCCACCCGCGCCCGGTGCGCCCGCTCCAGACGGCGCAGGGCCGCATGGGCGCCCTCGGTGGCGGACGACGGTCCCTTCGCGGCGGCCGGTCCCTTCGCGGAGGTCGGTTCCGTCGCGGCGGCCGGCGCCGTGGAACCCGCCAGCAGACCGGCCGTCAACAGGCCGGCCCCCGCGCCGAGTAGGGTCCGCCGGGTCGGTACGTCGGTCGTCGCGCTGCTCTCGTACATCGCTGGTCCTTGCCCCTCCATGGAGATGAAACGGAGCGGCCCCGTACAACAGCTGCGCTGTACGGGGCCGTTCCGGTCGGAGCCTAAGCGACGCCAGGCTCAGAGGCGTTCGGGAGTACGGATTCCGAGCAGGGCCATGCCCTGGTGGAGGGTGCGGGCGGTCAGGTCGCAGAGGAACAGCCGATTCGCGACCTGGTCCGGGCCGCCCTCGGCCTTCAGGACCGGGCACTGGTCGTAGAAGGTCGTGAACAGCGAGGCGAGGCCGTAGAGGTACGCGGCGAGCTTGTGCGGCTCGTACGACGCGGCGGCCTCGGCGACGGTCTCGCCGAACTGGTCGAGGTGCAGGCCCAGCGCCCGCTCGGCCGGGGCGAGCGGCAGCTCGGGGTGCGCCGCGGGGGCCGCGTCACCGGCCTTGCGGAAGATCGACCGGATCCGGGCGTAGGCGTACTGGAGGTACACCGAGGTGTCGCCGTTGAGCGAGACCATCTGGTCCAGGTCGAACTTGTAGTCCCGGCTCGGCGACGTCGACAGGTCCGCGTACTTCACCGCGCCGATGCCGACCTGCGCGCCGTTCTCGGTGATCTCCTGCTCGGTCAGACCGACCGCCGCGCCCTTCTCGCGCACCACCGTCGTCGCCCGCTCGGCCGCCTCGTCGAGCAGGTCCTCCAGGCGCACGGTCTCGCCCGCACGGGTCTTGAACGGCTTGCCGTCCGCACCGAGGACCGTGCCGTAGCCCATGTTGTGCGCGGTGGTCTCGTCGGTCAGCCAGCCCGCCCGGCGGGCGGTCTCGAAGACCATCCGGAAGTGCAGCGACTGGCGGACGTCGACGACGTACAGGAGCGTCGTCGCCTTCAGGTCGAAGACGCGGTTGCGGATCGCGGAGAGGTCGGAGGCCGCGTAACCGAAGCCGCCGTCCGCCTTCTGCACGATCAGCGGCACCGGCTGGTCGTCCTTGCCGCGGATCTCGTCGAAGAAGACCACCAGCGCGCCCTCGGAGCGGACGGCGACGCCCGACTCCTCCAGCAGCCGCGCCGTCTCGGCCATCATGCCGTTGTACGCGGACTCGCCGACGATCTCGTCGTCGCGGATCTCCATGTCCAGCTTCTCGAAGACCGAGTAGAAGTAGACCTTCGACTCGTCCACGAACCGCTGCCACAGGTCAATGGTCTCCGCGTCGCCGGACTGGAGCGCCACGACCCGCTTCCGGGCCCGCTCCTTGAACTGCTCGTCGGAGTCGAAGACGGCGCGCGAGGCCTTGTAGACGCGGTTGAGGTTGCTCATCGCCTGCTCGCCGTCGACGTCGGCCGCCGGGGCCAGCTCGCCGGGGTTCTCGATCAGGTACTGGATGAGCATGCCGAACTGGGTGCCCCAGTCGCCGATGTGGTGCCGGCCGATCGTCTGCTCACCGGTGAAGTCCAGCATGTGGCGCAGGGCGTCGCCGATGACCGCCGAGCGCAGGTGCCCGACGTGCATCTCCTTGGCGACGTTCGGCTGGGCGTAGTCGATGACCGTGACGCCGGGGTTCTCCTTCAGCGGGACGCCGAGCCGGTCGTCGGCGGCGCGCGCGGCCAGCGTCTCGGTGATCGCCCGGTCGGTGAGCGTGATGTTCAGGAAGCCGGGGCCGGAGACCTCGACCTCCTTGAGGAGGTCGTTCTCGCCGATCTCCGCGACGACCTTGGTCGCCAGCTCCCGGGGGTTGCCCTTGAGCTGCTTGGCCAGCGCCAGCATGCCGTTGGCCTGGAAGTCCGCCCGGTCGCTACGTCGCAGCAGCGGGTCGGCGGCGCCGGCCTCCGGCAGGGCTGCCGAGAGGGCGTCCGCGACGCGCTGGTGGACCGAAGCTGCGAGGGAAGTGACCGAGGCCATGGAGAGGTGCTCTCTTCCAGAAGGGAGGTGTCGTCGGAGGGGAAAGGGTTTGCCAATGAGTATCCCACGGCACTACCACTGATTTTCCGTCTGGGACAATGGGCACCGTCAGGCTTTTGCGCGTCTGCGCGCAGGACGGCGCAACGAGGATCATCAGGAAGAGGAAGGGCCGATCGTGGCTCAGCAGAGCACCGAGACCGACTGGGTCTCCAGGTTCGCGGACGAGGTCATTGCCGAGGCGGAGCGCCGCGCCCCCGGCAAACCAGTCGTCTGCGCCTCGGGCCTGAGTCCGTCCGGCCCGATCCACCTCGGCAACCTCCGCGAGGTCATGACCCCGCATCTCGTCGCCGACGAGATCCGCCGCCGCGGCCACGAGGTCCGTCACCTCATCTCCTGGGACGACTACGACCGCTACCGCAAGGTCCCGGCCGGCGTCCCGGGTGTCGACGAATCCTGGGCCCAGCACATCGGCAAGCCGCTGACCTCGGTGCCGGCCCCGGCCGGCTCGGCGTACCCGAACTGGGCGGAGCACTTCAAGGCCGCCATGAGCGAGGCGCTCGCCGAGCTGGGCGTGGAGTACGACGGCATCAGCCAGACCGCGCAGTACACCTCCGGCGTCTACCGCGAGCAGATCCTGCACGCGATGAAGCACCGCGCGGACATCGACGCGATTCTCGGCCAGTACCGCACGAAGAAGGCACCGGCGAAGAAGTCGCAGAAGCCCGTGGACGAGGCCGAGCTGGAGGCCGCCGAGGGCTCGGGCGCGGCCAGCGAGGACGACGGCAGCGGCGGCTCGACCGGCTACTTCCCGTACAAGCCCTACTGCGGGCAGTGCGAGAAGGACCTCACGACGGTCACCTCGTACGACGACGAGACCACCGAGCTGGCCTACACCTGCACGGAGTGCGGCTTCGGCGAGACGGTCCGGCTGAGCGAGTTCGACCGCGGCAAGCTGGTCTGGAAGGTCGACTGGCCGATGCGGTGGGCCTACGAGGGCGTGATCTTCGAGCCGTCCGGTGTCGACCACTCCTCGCCCGGCTCGTCCTTCGTCGTCGGCGGCCAGATCGTCCGGCAGATCTTCGACGGCGCGCAGCCCATCGGCCCCATGTACGCCTTCGTCGGCATCAGTGGCATGGCCAAGATGTCCTCGTCGCGCGGCGGGGTGCCGACACCGGGCGACGCGCTGAAGATCATGGAGGCGCCGCTGCTGCGCTGGCTGTATGCGCGCCGCCGGCCCAACCAGTCCTTCAAGATCGCCTTCGACCAGGAGATCCAGCGGCTCTACGACGAGTGGGACAAGCTGGAGTCCAAGGTCGCGGACGGCACCGCCCTGCCGGCCGACGCCGCCGCGCACTCCCGCGCGGCCCGTACCGCCGCCGGTGAGCTGCCGCGCACCCCGCGCCCGCTGCCGTACCGCACGCTCGCCTCGGTCGCGGACATCACCGCCGGCCATGACGAGCAGACGCTGCGGATCCTCGGCGAGCTGGACCCGGCCAACCCCGTCACGTCCCTGGACGAGACCCGCCCGCGGCTCGACAAGGCCGAGCACTGGATCAACACCCAGGTCCCGGCCGAGCAGCGCACCATCGTCCGCGACGAGCCCGACGAGGAGGCGCTCGCCACCCTCGACGAGCAGGCCCGCGGCTCGCTGCGGCTGCTGCTGGACGGTCTCGACACGCACTGGTCGCTGGACGGGCTGACCACGCTGGTCTACGGCGTGCCGAAGGTCCAGGCGGGCCTGGAGCCGGACGCCAAGCCGACGCCGGAGCTGAAGGTCGCCCAGCGCGCCTTCTTCGCCCTGCTCTACCACCTCCTGGTCGGGCGGGACACCGGGCCGCGGCTGCCCACCCTGCTGCTGGCCGTCGGCGCCGACCGGGTGCGCAAGCTGCTCGGCGGATGACGTCCCCGGTGGGCCGTTGCCGGTGAGTCGTAGACACTCGGGCGGGGGTACGACTCACCGGTGAGAATGGGGTCGGTCCCAGGGAGGAGGAATCCCGGGGCCGGCTCCTGCACGCTGAAGCCATGAGGGGATTCTTAGGCTTCATCATCATGATTCAGGGCGCGATGGGCTTCATCGGGCAGGCGTTCTCCGACGGTGCCTGGGGGGTGCTGCCGCACTTCGTCGACCTTCCGGCGGTCGCCTACCTCGGCGTTTTCGCGGCCGGTGCGGCGCTGACCGGCTGGGGCGAGGCGGCCCGGAAGCGGAAGCAGAATCAGCAGCAGGCGGGGCCGGGGGCCTCGTAGCGCCTGTCGGGGGCAGGCGGCCGGGTGTCCCGTAGGGCCTGCCGGGGGGCAGGCCCTACGGGATGTGTTCGGTCTCCATCTCCGTGCGTAGCCGCAGCTGGAAGTCGCGGATGAACCCGCGGAGGTAGCCCTCGCTCAGCGGCCCGCCGTCCCGGCCGGTGGCCCCGTAGGAGTGCAGCAGGAAGCGGCCGAACTGCCGGGTGTCGGGGAAGGCGTTCTTCTCCGCCACGTACGTCCGGTACGCCGAGTAGTAGGCCTCCTCGCGCGGGACGTCGTCGGGCAGCGCCGAGAGGATGGGCAACTCCTCGGGTTCCGGGGGGAGTTCGGGTTCAGGGGCCGGTTCGGGAACCGTTTCAGCGGCAGGTTGAGGGGCCGGTGTGGGGGTGTGGCCGCGCTGCTCGGGGAACGGCGTCGGGCCGCCCGCACTGCCGAGCGGGCGGCTTCGGCCGGGGCCGACGGGGACGGTCAACTGGGGCGCGGCTGGCGGG